>JAFRVI010000021.1 GCA_017438525.1 Clostridia bacterium | reverse complement strand
GATCTTGTTCATGTAATCTTCGACCACAGCCGGGAAGGCGTCGTAATACTTGTTGCACGCCTCTCTGTGCTGGAAGAAGATGTCGCCGTTCTCGGCGGAGCCGCGGAGCACTGGGTGCTCGGGGTTGATGGAGCGGGCGCGGAACTCCGCGATCGCGTCCTTATCTATCATCTCTTCGAGGTCGGCGTAGTCCCAGACTTCGATCTTCTGGATCTCGTGGGAGGTGCGGAAACCGTCAAAGAAGTTGATGAACGGCACTCTGCCCTTGATGGTGGAAAGATGCGCAACGGCGCCGAGGTCCATGACCTCCTGCGGGTTGCTCTCGGCGAGCATCGCGTAGCCGGTCTGGCGGCAGGCGTAGATGTCGGAGTGGTCGCCGAAGATGTTCAGCGCGTGAGAAGCGACGCAGCGCGCGGAAACGTGAATAACGTTCGGCAGCAGTTCGCCCGCGATCTTATACATGTTCGGGATCATGAGCAGAAGTCCCTGCGAAGCGGTGTAGGTCGTGGTGAGCGCGCCCGCAGCCAAACTTCCGTGCACGGTACCGGCGGCGCCGGCTTCGGACTGCATCTCCATTACCTTGACCTTGTCGCCGAAGATGTTCTTCAGCCCGCTCGCCGACCAGGAATCGGTCAGCTCCGCCATAACGCTCGAGGGCGTTATCGGGTAGATCGCGGCTACTTCCGTGAACGCGTAACTGACGTGCGCGGCCGCGGTGTTGCCGTCCATGGATTTTCTCTGTCTTGCCATTTTTCTTCCTCCGTTTTTGATTATAGTAATGTGCTAAACATACAAAAAGTATTTTAGCACTCTTTCTCCCCCGTGTAAATGCTTTTTGTAAAAAATCCGAGAAAAATTCTTCACGTTAACGGGTGCATTATTTTCCCTCATTGATTTTTGTGTTTTTTTCACAAAAGTATTTACTTTTTTTCGCTCTCGTGGTATCATTTAAATAGATGTAAGTTATTGAGAGGAGTGTGAATTGAAGCGCGGGCGTACTGACGCCGTTCGTTGTTGAACAGAGGCGCCCACACAAGCTCACCGCGCGCCGAGACGTGCGGCGCATCGGCACCGCCGGAGCTTGGGGTATCCCGCCGCCTTTCGCGACAGGCGTGCGTGTGGACCGTGGCTGTTATCACCGTTCCCCGCAAAAACGCGGCGCGGTCTCTCCGACGGGTTCGATTCCCGCCGGGATTCTCACTTATACAGTTTTTTATTCCGCAGAAGAAAGGAAGGCAGTTTTATGTTCAAAAAAACACTCGCAATGATTCTCTCGCTGATGTTCGCGTTTTCCGCGTTTGGAATCGCAACGGTCTTCAGCGGAGTGATCACCGCAGGCGCGGTGTATTATGACTATTACAATTACATCAAGCTCCCCGGCTGGAGCGAGTTCACCTCGCAGGATCTGACCGAGATCTACAATCCCGGGCTGTCGCTCTCACAGGGCGACGTGCCCTCCTACGCTCCGGCGAACGTCGATAAGGTAACGAAAATCGACGTCATCAACAGCAAGCCCGGCGATTATCCCGGTCACATAACGATCGGTTCCTTCGTCGAACTCAACATCGGTGAGATAAACCCCGACAACAACCCCATCAACCTCCAGTGGTGCGCCAAGAAAGCGCCGTCCAGCGGCGCCTCCTTCGCAGGCGGACACGATTTCTCCGATGATACCGGCTTCTGCTTCTGGGTCGCTCACAACAACGAGGGAGAATGGATCGGCAACGTAAAAATCAACATTTTCTGTCTGCCGTACGCCGGCCCGACCGCTTATTACACCGGCGACGACCCGGCTATGGAAGGCGCGCTGAACGGCTTCTGCTTCGAAGCGAGCAAGACTCCCGACGCGGACGGCTACCTCTACTTCGATTTCAAAACCGACTTCGAGCAGATCGACTGGTTCTGGAAGCATGACGACGGAAAGAACTACTCTGTTTTCAGCGGCAACGGCAAGCGTCCCCTGCCCTACAACATACTCCCATACATCGACGCAATCACCATCACCATCGGCTCTGCTTCCGACGGCGACGTCTTCTACATCGGAGACTTCTGCGCCTACAGAGACTCACGCATTCATCCGGACGAACTCGGCGAAGCCATTGACGCTTTTGACGCGCTCGATCCGGAAGCGTACACCGAGGAAAGCTACGCCGACGCTACCGAAGTTTATCTGCGCGCTTATGAAATGCTCCTCGATGAAAACTTGCAGACCAAATACACTCAGCGCGAAGTCGACAACATGGCGAAAGAGCTTCTCGACGCGATAAAGGCGCTGCTCCCGATGTTCCCCGCGAGAGCGGAAGTGAAACTCAACGGTTTCGGAGTCTGGACCGATGAAGATCTCGAGGCGATAAGCGACGGCGGCGCTTCGCTCGACCCCGTCGTTTTCGCCGATGACGGCATCGGCCCCGAAGATTCCACCCTCGAGATCATCGCCAACGGCGACAGCACCTACGGCCCTCCCTATTACGGCTGGAGCTGCTTCAAATCCACACTCGACGATGACGGCGAAGAGGCCGCTGTAAAGAACCCCTTTGGCGCCGATCTGAGCGATACCGACGGTATCCGCTTCTGGCTCAAGAACCCCGCGGAGCTCGCTCCGTCCGCGATGCAGATCATAGTCGGCACCGCAGGCGAAGCGGAGTTCGTTGTTGAGGATTACGCTATCACGCGTCCGATGGATGCCGGCAAGGGTGGTTATGTTTACGCTTCCTGGAGCAGCTTCTACGAACTCAGCGAAACAGATGCCGAGATTTTCGACTACCTCGATCGGCTCGACTATATCGGCATTATGTTCGATGATCTGCGTCAGGTATTCTATTACGTCTCCGATTTGCACGCATACAACTGGAGCATGCAGAACGCGGATACACGCGAACTTGTAAGGGTTTACAACGAAACCCGCGCATACGTCGATACGCTCAACGAAGCCGACTACACCCCGCGCTCCTGGGAAAAGCTTCAGATTGCGCTCAATGAAGCAGAATCGTTATTCGAACGCTACGGCGTAACGCAGGACGAAGTCGACGCAGCGGTCTACGAGATCAGTTACAGAGTCAACAAACTCTTCCTGCTCGGACCCGGCGCTACGCTCGACGAGCTCAACTACCTCTATTCCCTGATAAGCTGCGCAAAGAACTACTGGCGCGGAAACTACGTCGCGACAACTTACAACAATCTGAAGGTAGCTTTCGAAACCGCCGAAGAAGCGATCGAAGACAACATCACCTCCGAAGACTGCCGCCGCATCTGCACAGACCTGGAAAACTCCATTGCCGGTCTTGTTCCCATCACTCACACCGGAACGATCGAAAAAGGATTCTTCAGCTTTGAAAGCTACAATGTCAGAAAAGACCTTAATGGAGCCACCGGCGCCATCGGCGACCGCACAAATGACGTAGATTACTCACTCGTCAAGCCCTCCGACGTCAGCATGATACCCGAGGGATACAGCCAGGCGCTTATGATGAAATCGCGCGTCGATATGTCCTCCGGTGAAGACGATGAACACGGTGTGCTTCAGTTCAAGTCGATGTATCGCACTAACAACAACACGGGCAGTCCGGTATTCATCACTCCCTCCAACGGTGACCCGCTCGTCAACGACCTGACCGGTTCCGACGGCTTCCTCGTCTGGGTCGGCGTCAACGACGTCAATCTCGTCTCCGAAGGCACATTCCGCGTCGGTATGTCAAACTGTGATATAAAACCGATATTCGAGATGCATGCTATCGATATCCCGCTCCCGCCCACCGGCAGCGGCTGGATATATATCCCTTGGAACTACTTTGACCATTATGACGAATGGACCAACGGCGAGCCGATCCGCCTTAACGATATACGCTTCTACATCTTCCGCTTCGACGGCAAGATCAAAGAGGGACTCGAGGTCTATATCACCGGACTTCAGGCGTATACCGGCACCGCGCATACGACCAACGTTCAGCCCGCCTTCTCCAACCTCACAGAAGGTCAGACGATAGACGTTTCCGCACAGGCGTTCAAGCCCGAATGGAACATGGGCAACGCGTTGCTCGACGGCAGATATTTCACCTACGGCGACAGCATAACCGATAACGGAGACCACACCATCAAGCTGATCAACGGCGACAAGACCACCGAGGTCAACTTCACTATCACCGGCGGCGAAACGGTTTATGAAAGGCCGATCGTTTACGGCGTTGCCAACGGCGGCGAATATGAAGAAGCCGTCACGCTGACATGGAACGTCGGTGAAGCCACGCTGAACGGCGAGGCCATCGAGCAGAACACCGTCGTCAGCGAGCCCGGCGAATACACCGTTCACGTTGTCAACGGCGATAAAGAAACGACTGTTACCTTCACGATCAAGGGCGAGACTCCTCCTCCCGTAAAGAAGGGCGACCCGACCAGCAACGGCAAGATCGAAGTCGATGATGCGCTTGCCGCGCTCCGCGTTGCGGCAAAGCTCGCGGAGCCCACGCCCGAGCTCCTCGCGACCTGCGACATTGACGGCAACGGCAAGATCGAGGTCGACGACGCGCTTGCGATCCTCCGCGTCGCAGCGAAGCTGGCGGACGAAAGTTCGCTCGGTTAAGATTTTCCGCTAAAAATCACAGCATTGCAAAAGCCGCGCTTCCGGTTGGAAGCGCGGCTTTATTGTCAATCGGTTTATTTGCTTTTTTTCTGAGCTATTGTTTACCTTGTCTTCAGTCTTCGCGGTATCCGTCGGGGTTATTCTTCTGCCAATTCCATGCATCGCGGCACATATCGACGAGATCCTTTTCCGCGTGCCAGCCGAGTTCCTTTTCGGCGAGCGCGGGATCGGCGTAGCACTCCGCGATGTCGCCCGGGCGGCGTTCGACTATGTCGTAGGGTATCTCAAGGCCGTTCGCCTTCTCGAACGCCTTGACGGCGTCAAGGACACTGTATCCCCTGCCGGTGCCGAGGTTATAAGTATAGATGCCGGCCTCTGAAAGCTTTTTCAGCGCCGCGATGTGTCCTTTGGCAAGGTCGACGACGTGAATGTAATCGCGCACTCCGGTGCCGTCCGGGGTCGGATAGTCGTTTCCGAAGACACGAAGGCGCTTCAGCTTGCCCGCCGCGACCTGAGAGATATACGGCATAAGGTTGTTCGGAATACCGGCCGGGTCTTCGCCGATCATGCCGCTTTCGTGCGCGCCGACCGGGTTGAAGTAGCGCAGGAGCACTATGCTCCAGCTGTCGTCAGATCGGTAAAGGTCGCGAAGGATGTCTTCTATCATCAGCTTCGTTCTTCCGTAGGGGTTGGTAACGGAAAGCGGAAACCCCTCGGTTATCGGCACCGAAGCCGGATCGCCGTATACGGTCGCGGATGACGAAAAGACAAGGCGTTTTGCGTCGTATTTGCGCATCATTTCAAGCAGATTTATCGTGCCGACTATGTTGTTGTGATAGTATTCGAGCGGCTTGGCGACGGATTCGCCTACCGCCTTCAGACCCGCGAAGTGGATAACGCCGTCCGGACGCTCGGCGGCAAATACCGTTTCCAGCGCATCGCGGTCGAGAAGGTCGACGCAATAAAACGAGAAATCCTTTCCGGTTATCTCTTTGACGCGTTCCAGCGCCGCGGCCTTTGAATTCACGAGATTGTCGACTACCACGACGCCGTGACCGGCGTTCAGGAGTTCAACGCAGGTGTGGCTGCCGATATAACCGGCGCCGCCGGTGATAAGAAGCTTCATATTCTTGCATCCTTTCGATGATTATTATTTGCCGAACTTATCGAGGTATTTCTCCTGCCTCGCCAGGACGAAAAGGTACTGCTGAGCAACGCCGGCGTAACCGCCGAAATGCCCGCGCAGGTCAATCGCACCGTCGTAAAGCACACGAACGACGCGCTTCATCCATACGTCCATCGGGAACGAGTCGAGCCGCCCGAGCCCGTAAAGCATCACACAGGCCGCCACCTTATTGCCGACGCCGGTGATGCCCTTCAGCGTGAGCATACACGTTTCCTCGTCCGCGGCTGCAGCGGCATCGAGGTCTATCTCGCCCGAAGCTACTTTTCGCGCAGCTTCGATTATGTAACGCGCCCGGTAGCCGCAGCGCAGCGGCGCGAGATCGTCTTCCGCAAGCGAAGCGAGTCGTTCTGCAGTCGGGAACGAGCTGACGCCGTCGCCGAGAGGTTCGCCGAAGCATCCGCACAGCGTTTCGACTATATTCTTGATTCGCGGAACGTTGTTGTTCTGCGAAATGATAAATGAGATGAGCGCCTCGAACGGCTCCTGCTTAAGTATGCGCAGTCCGCTGCAGGTCTTCATCGCCTCCGCTACGTAGGAATCGGCGGATATCACCCGCTCGATCTCCGCGTAGTCACGGTCAAGGTCGAAATACGACGCGACGGCGGCGGCAAGCGCCTCCGGATCGCAGTCTGCCGAGAAAAGCAGACCGTCTTCGCGTTCGGTGACGGTTATAAGCTTGTTGCCGACTGCGGCACGGAAGCCGTCTCCGCATGGACGCCATCGGAATGCCTGCCCGCAGTCAAGCGTCAGCGGCAGGTTGATCCCCGCGGAATCGCAGGATATACCGTCTTTTTCTCTTCGGAACTCCATCTACAATACTCCGGCCTCTTTTTTTATTATTCTACCACAAATCTCTCTTCTGTTCAATACATCATATAAAAATTTTTGTGTTTGCACTTGATATCACCGAATTCATTTGTTATAATTAATGTGTATAATTAGGAATGAAATCGGAGACGAGTATGTTCAAGAAAGCGATAATCCTAATACTGACGCTGGGGCTGCTTTTCGCAGCAGCCGGCTGTTCGCTTTATGAAGGTGAGATAAGCGACCTGTTCCAACCTCCTCGTTTAGGCGAGGAGCAGCAGGCGCTGCTTGACGCGCTCAAATCCGCGACCGGCGGCGAATACACACTCAAGCATCCGCACACCGGCAAGAACCGTTCCTCCTTCATCTTCGCTGATATGGACGGCGACGGCAAGGAAGAGGCGGCAGTTTTCTGCCTGCTCAGCGGAATGACGACAGTACAGCTTCACTTTTTCGACAGCGTGGATGAGAAATGGACTCACGTCACCGAAATCAACGCTGACTGTTCTGAGATTTACTGCTGTGAGCTCGCCGACCTCGACGGTAACGGCGCTTTCGAACTCGCCGTCGGCTGGGATATCTCGCTGAGCGAATCCACGCGCTCCGCTGAGACCTCCGCGAAGGGTCTGAGCATATACGGTTTCACGGATGAGGGATATAAGCAGTTATACTCCACTCCATACTCCTATATGCTTAAAATAAACCTCAACTCAGACGCCGCAGATGAGATCGCGGTCATTTCCACCAGCAGCGATCCGGACGTCGAGGGTGAAACGCCGACGACGTCCTTCACCGTAATAGAAAGCCAAAACGGTATCATCTCCGCAGACAAGTCGGTGGAGCTTTATAACGGCGTATCCTCTTACGTCAGTCTTATTAGCGGCAAGATAGGCGAAGGAATCCCGGCAGTCTTCCTTGACGCGCGACTGAACAGCGGCGAATACGTAACTCAGGTCATACAATACGGTACGCAATTAGACGTTCCCCTGTCGTTGCTCTTCCCCACTTTGAGCGACAACCCAACGCTTCGCGCAAGCGCTGTCCACTGTATGGATATAGATCAGGATACAATCATCGAATTCCCTGTATGCTCGCCGCTCCCGGACTATGACGCCGATTCACCCACGGTCCGCTACAGGACCGACTGGTGCACGTTTGAAAACGGACTTTTCACGACCGATATCAGCTCGATAGTCAGTCTTTCCTACGGTTTCTATATCAAAGTTCTCGAAGAGGACCGCAACACTCTGACCGTGGAAGTCAACCCCGAGGAAGCCCTCCATATAGTCCGAAAAGCCAACGGCAATCTTACCGGCGACCCGGTTTTCTACATAAAACGCTTTGCGGAGGATGACGGCGCAAACGCCGCCGCCGAGGGATACACAATTCTTTTCAGGAGCGGCGGATACATGATCACCGCTAAAACCGCCGCAGATGCGTTCAACGGACGCGAACTGACGATGGACGAAATCTCCAGGATCGTTTTCCCTCTTTCCGCAAACTGACAAAAACATTAACCTTCAAACAGGAGGCAGCTATGAAGAACATACTCGTTCTCGAAGATGAAGCCACGATACGCGACTTTATCGTCATCAACCTGAAACGCGCGGGCTACGATATCGTCGAGGCCTCGACCGGAGAAGAAGCGCTCAGCATTATTGACAGCAAGCCATCCGGCTTTGCGCTTTACCTTCTCGACATCAACCTCCCGGGTATTGACGGTTTCGCCGTATGCCGCAGCATCAGAGAGCGCACCGTGGATTCGGGCATTATCATGCTCTCCGCGCGTTCTCAGGAGATTGACCGCGTCAGCGGACTTATGCTCGGCGCGGACGATTATATAACCAAGCCATTCTCCCCATCCGAGCTCGTCGCACGCGTCGACGCGCTTTACCGCAGAGTCAGCGGCAAGTTCGAGCGCTCGGAGCGCGCCGGAGAAGACTTCAAGTGCGGGCGTTTCAGACTAATAGGACTGACCCGTACGCTCGTTAAGGATAAAGAACGCGTCGAACTGACGCAGGTCGAGTATCTGATGCTCAAGCTATTCTTCGAGAATCCCGACGTTGCGATCAGCCGAGAAACCATATCCGATACCGTTTGGGGCGACGGATATCACAGTGACCTGAAGGTCGTTGACGTAAATATACGCAGACTTCGCATGAAGGTGGAGGACGATCCCTCCGACCCGAGAACGATAATCAAAGTGTGGGGGTATGGCTACAAGTGGGTTTCAAAATCCTGAAATCCGGTATAACCCGCAGATGGGTTATCAATATCTTCACCATCGTGTTCGTTACGATATGCGTGCTTATCGTCGCGGGCTCTCTTGCCGTGCGCGGATACTATATTTCGTCCGCTAAACAGGCACTCATGAACAAGGCGGTAAGCGATGGGGCGTATTTCGAAAACCTTTATACAAAGGAGACAGACCTTATTGAAAGCGTCAGGTCTTACGTCGAAGACTTCTCACAAAAAGATAAGATCGAGCTGATGGTTGCCAACTCCGTCGGACACGTAACGCTGACGTCAAGCGGGTTCTCATCCGATACCGACTATCCGGAGGACGTTATGGCCGCCATCGCATCCGACACCGGCGATTTCGTCGGACAAAACTACTATGGCGAAAACGTGATTGCCGTTTCCCGCTCGGTAAAGGTCGGTGAAAACGTCGCCTGCGTACTGAGGTACGTTATTTCCATGCGCAGCATCCAGGGGCGCGTGCTCTCGGTCATACTGCTGCTTTCCGGCTTCGGTATACTGTTGCTGCTCGCCTGCTACTTCTCCGGAAGATACTTCGTCAAGTCTATAATAAAGCCGCTGTCCATGATAACCGACACTACTAAAAAAATTGCGCAGAACGACTTCTCCGTCCGCATAGACGACAAATACCCCGATGAGATCGGCGATCTTGCGCACGAAATCAATAATATGGCCGCCGCGCTCGGCGCCTCCGAAGCGATGAAAAACGACTTTACGTCCTCGATCTCGCACGAACTTCTCACGCCGCTGACCGCGATACGCGGATGGAGCGAAACGCTTTCCGACCCGAATATGCGCAGCGACGAGATGGTCGAAAAGGGCATGAAGGTCATTTCGGCGGAAAGCACGCGTCTTTCCGCGATGGTCTCCGAACTGCTCGACTTCTCCCGCCTTCAGAACGGCAACATGACGCTGAATATGACAAAACTCGATATCATTGCCGAGCTTGAGGAAACCGTCCTTATGTTCGAGGAAAGAGCTAAGAAGAATAACATTTCGCTGCTTCTGACCGCGCCGGACACCTGTTCTCCCGTCTTCGGCGACGCCGCGAGAATCAAGCAGGTCTTCGTCAACATCATCGACAACGCGATCAAGTATTCGCACCCCGAGGGCGGCAAGGTCGAGATAAACCTCTTTGAAAAGAAAGACCGCGTTTGCATAATATTTGCCGATGACGGCATCGGCATCTCCCCCGAGGATCTGCCGAAGATAAAGCAAAAGTTCTTCAAAGGCGCAAGCTCGCGCCCCGGCAGCGGGATAGGTCTGGCAATAGTGACCGACATCGTGAATCTGCACGGCGGCGAATTTGAGATCGACAGCGTACACGAAAAAGGCACTACCGTAGTGATAACATTCCCGATAATGCAGACCGCGCTGCAGGAGGGCAAATAACAGCATTTTCAGAACGGAGAAACGATAAATATGGCAAAGAAAAACAAAGTGTGCTATGCGAACGTGGGAGGTCAGGCGCTCATCGAGGGCGTCATGATGCGTTCGCCCGAAAAAACCGTTATGGCGGTCCGTCAGTCCGACGGTCACGTCGTTATAGAGGACGTGCCGCTGAAAAAGCGCGGTAAGGTATTCAAGTTCTTCTCGAAGGTGCCGTTCATCAGAGGCATCCTCGGCTTCCCCACCTCCATCGCGCTCGGATACAAGTCGCTGATGCGCTCCGCGGAGCTGAGCGGACTCGAGGATATCGAGGAGAGCGAAGAGCCGGGCAGGTTCGAAAAGTGGCTCAACAAGATCTCCGGCGGCAATATCATGAAACTCATCAGCGGTATCAGCGTATTTTTGAGCATTATCATATGCATCGCTGTCTTCATCCTGCTGCCCGGATTCCTCGCCAAGCAGCTCGGCCTGCTTTTCTTCGGCAGCAAGGACTACCCGCATTTCGACACCTACGTCACTATAATCCACGCGCTGCTGAAGATAATCATTTTCATCGGCTATCTCGCGCTTTGCGCGGTAATGAAGGACGTGCGCCGCACGCTCATGTATCACGGCGCGGAACACAAGAGCATCCACTGCCTCGAATCGGGGCAGGAGCTGACCGTCGAGAACGTCAGGAAATGCTCGCGTTTCCACCCCCGCTGCTCAACGTCGTTCCTGTTCGTCATGCTGGTTTTCAGCATCGCGTTCTTTGTGATGATGCAGCTGGTCTTCCCGCACATCGTCAACTGGGACAACCTCCTGCTCCGCTATCTTATAAACATCGCCTGCGTGCCGCTTATCATGGGCGTCGGCTTTGAAATAATCAAGTTCCTCGGCCGTTACAACAACTGGCTGACGAAGATCCTCGCCGCGCCCGGACTTTCGATGCAGTTCTTCACGACGAAGAATCCCGACGACGCGCAGATTGAGGTCGCTATCGCCTCCCTGTGCGCCGCGCTCGGCAGAGAGGTGCCGAACTTTGACCGCTGCGAAGCAAAGAGCGAAGAAGCTGAAGAAGGCACCGAAGACAAGGTTGCCGAAGCGGTCGAAAACGCCGGAACCGCCGACGCCGCAGGCGCGGCGGAAACCGCGGAATCGGCAGCGGAAATCGCGAATGAAGCTGCCGCCGAAGCGGCCGCCGCGGAGGAGCGCGAAGATGCCTGACGTCAGGACGGCTTACGAGCGCGTCTGCGCGCTGCTGGACTCCCCTTTCGTCGAGGCGCCGCAGTTTGAGGCAAAACTGATACTCTGCCGCTTCATCGGCGGAGAGCCGTCGGAACTGCCGCTGAAATACGCGGAAACGCTCTCCGACTCCGACTTCGCGGAAGCGTGCGCGATCGCGCAAAAACGCGCGGCCGGCGAGCCGCTGCAATACCTTCTCGGGCAGTGGGAGTTTATGTCGCTGCCCTTTTTCGTCGGTCGCGGCGTCTTCATCCCCTCGCCCGACACCGAGCACCTCGCGCAGACCGGTATCGACTTCGCGAGAAGCGCCGGAAAGCGCGTCCGCCTGCTCGATCTTTGCGCCGGAAGCGGCTGCGTAGGCATTTCCGTCGCGCACTATTGCAAAAACGTATACGCCGACCTCGTGGAGCTCTACCCCGCCGCGTTCGACTACCTCGAACGCAATATCGAGCTTTCCGGAAACGAACGCTGCAGCGCGGTTTTCGCAAACGCTCTTACCTTCACGAGTGAGGAAAAATACGATATCATCCTGTCTAATCCGCCTTACATTACCGCCGACGAGTACGCCGGGCTGCCGCCGGACGTCACGGCGCAGCCGGAAACCGCGCTCACAGACGGCGGCGACGGACTGAAATACTACCGCGTCATCACAAAAAACGCCGTCGCACTGCTCCGCGAAGGCGGCATGCTCGCCTTCGAGATCGGTTTCAAGCAATACGAACCGGTCGGCGCGATGCTCGCCGACGCCGGCTTCAGACACGTACACTGCCGCCGCGACTACGCCGGCCTGCGCCGCGTAGTATCCGGAATACTGTGAAAGAAAGGACTACCGCCATGAGAGATTACGCCGTCGAACTTGAAAAACGCGCCGCCTACGTCAAAGAGGTCATGGAATCCGCGCACGCAAAAGGCATCGTCTTCGGCAACAGCGGCGGAAAGGACTGCGCGCTCGTCGGAATCATCTGCCGCCGCGCAACCGAAAACGTTACCGGCGTTATGATCCCCTGCGGCATTGCAAGACATTACGGAAAGGACGCCGACGACGCCCGCGAGGTCGCCGATAAATTCGGGATCCGCACCGTTTCCGTCGACATAACCGAAGCGAGAAACGCGCTCGTTGACGGTATACAATCCGTAACGGAAATGAATTCCGGTGCGTTGACGAATATCGCGCCGCGTCTGCGCATGACTACGCTTTACGCCATCGGCGCGGCGACCGGATGCCTCGTCGCGGGGACCGGAAACCGAAGCGAACGCACCATGGGCTACTTCACCAAATGGGGCGACGGCGCGTACGACCTCAACCCGATATACGATCTGACCGTCACCGAGGTCTACGAATTCCTCCGTTTCCTTGACGCGCCCGCCGCGATTATAGAAAAAGCCCCGTCCGCCGCCCTTTTCGACGGGCAGACGGACGAGGCCGAAATGGGTATCACATACGCCGAGATCGACGAATATCTCCTGCGGGGTACGGGTACTCCCGAAAACGTCGCCCGCATCGAATCCGCGATGCGCGCGAACGAGCATAAGATAAAGCCCGTCAACGTTTATAACCCCGACGGAGTCAGATGAACCGCGCCGTCAGCGGCGCAGACGGAAGCTGTCGCACTCGGTATCGTAGCATTTCGTCGCCTTTCTGCCGGTAATGCTGACGGTCACGGCTTCGCAATCTCCGCGGTTGTTGTACGCGCAGTTCACGGCGTCGCATCCGATATCCGTCGCCGGCTCGGCGTCGAACGCGTTTATGGAGTTCTTAGCGAACATCTTTCTTTCGCCGAAGGACATACAGCAGGTCTCGCCGCAGTTCGTCGCGTTTTTGCCCGCCACGTCTACCTTCGGCAGACAGCACTGCAGATTTTCGTTGTTGACGCAGGTCCTTACGCCGCATCTTAAATTCGTCATTTTTATTCCTCCCGATTATTGTTATGCTTTTATTCTTTGCCGCTTTCGGCGCGTTATTCAGTCTTTTTGTTACGGAGTGATATTTTTGAAAGACACGCTTTGGCTCGACGACTCGAAAAACGCGCTGGTCATTATCGACCAGACGCTGCTTCCGAACGAGGAGTATTTCGCGGAGCTGACGACCACGGATGAGATCGCCGACGCGATAAAACGCCTGCGCGTCCGCGGAGCGCCCGCGATAGGAGTCGCCGCCGCCTGCGGCGCCTACCTCGCCGCGAAAAAGGCACTGCGCTGCGGAGCGGACTTCTATCCCGCCGTGCGCGGCGACATAGCGATTCTCGCCGCTTCGCGCCCGACGGCGCATAATCTCTTCTGGGCGCTGGAGCGCATGGAGAAAGCGCTCGCGTCATCGGATTCGCCCGCCGCTTCCGTCGCCGCGATGAAAGCCGAGGCAGAGCGCATCATCGACGAGGATATCGCCTCCTGCACCGCGATAGGTGAATACGGCGCGCCGCTTTTCCGCGACGGGATGCGCGTGCTTACGCACTGCAACGCCGGACGGCTCGCCGCCGTCCGCTACGGCACCGCGCTCGCGCCGATCTACCGCGCGGCCGAGAAGGGTGTCAATCTCAAGGTCTACGCCGACGAAACGCGCCCGCTGCTTCAGGGAGCGCGGCTGACCGCCTACGAGCTCTGCTCCGCCGGCATCGACTGCACCCTGCTCTGCGACAATATGGCCGCCGGACTTATGGCCAAGGGCGAGATTGACGCCGTCATAGTCGGAGGCGACAGAGTCGCGGCGAACGGCGACACAGCCAACAAAACGGGTACGCTTTCCGTCGCGGTCGCGGCAAAGCATTTCGGCATACCTTTTTACGTCGCGGTTCCCTATTCGACAATAGATCCGTCCTGCGCCACGGGAAATGATATAGTCATCGAACAGCGTTCGCCCGACGAGGTCACTACGCTGTGGTACGAGAAGCCGATGTCGCCCGCGGACGTCAAAGTGTACAACCCCGCCTTCGACGTCGCGCCCGGTGAGCTCATAACCGCGATAATAACCGACCGCGGACTGCTCCGCCCGCCGTACGCTTTTAATCCGAAAACGTGATATATACGCGATATATACGCGCTCTTCTCCGCCGTTCCGGCCGATCAACCGGAACGGCGGAGTTGTTTTGCGCGGTAACGCATAGAAGCGCGCGCTTCCGATCGCATTTCCGACGCCGCGATCATACCAGAAATTTTATGCAAAAAAACTGCGCCAAATATCACAAATCAGTAATTAAGTCACAGGATGACAAGACAATATATATTCGCCGATGTATTATAAATATGTACGATTATGTTCGGACACCCATATGCATAGGACTAATCAAAAACACTTAAGGAGGAAAAACAATGAAGAAATTGTTAAGCACGCTGCTTGCGTTCGCGATGCTGCTGGCGATGTTCAGCGGAATCGTCGTTTTCAACGCGTCCGCGGCTGAAGTGGAAATGCATATCCCCTTCATCAACCAGTATACGCTTTCACAGGCGCAGCAGATGGG
>JAFRVI010000020.1 GCA_017438525.1 Clostridia bacterium | reverse complement strand
GTGTTCATGGAGAACGATGGGCGCGCAGGGTTACCGCGGGGGAGGGGACTGCCGGAGTATTTTCAAATACGCGTCAAGCCGCGAGTTGATATATCCCGCGAAGAGCTTTTCCATTGCGGAGACGCCGCGCTTCGCGTAATACTCGTCAAACGCGGCGTAGTACGCGCTCCTGTCCGCGAACTTGACGTCAATGGGCGGGAAGCCCGCCTTCATCAGCTCCAGATTAACAAGCAGGCGTCCGGTCCTGCCGTTCCCGTCGATAAAGGGGTGTATGCCCTCGAATGCGATATGGAAGCGGGCGAGCTTCGTGACGATATGTTCGCCGCCGGCGGCGTAATCCCGCAGAAGCTCCTCCATTTTCGGCTGTATGAGGTAGGGCTGCGGCGGCTCGTGCCGCGCGCCCATGATGCGAACGGGTACGCGCCGGTAAACGCCGCGATCGTCTTTTTTGTCCGCGAGCACGAGGGCGTGTATCTGCTTTATGACGCTTTCGGTCAGCGGGGCGTTCTCTTTGACGAGCGCGGTCACGTAATCGAACGCTTCCTTGTGGCCGACGGCTTCCAGATGATCCTTAACCGGCTTGCGTTCTATCGTCAGTACGCGCAGCACGAGGTCGGTCTCGCGCAGCGTCAGCTAGTTGCCCTCGATCGCGTAGGAGTTGTAGGTGTATTCGACGGCGAACTCCTCATTCAGCCGTTCGAGCTCGCCTTCCGTGAGCGGACGCGCGGCGTCGAGCTCCGCTTTTTTGCGGTCGATCTGCGCGAGAACGCTTTCTTTCGAGCGGAAGCGCCCGTCGGCCGGCTTTCCGGCGTCGGACGGTATCATCCAGGCGCGCCCCCGCCTCTGCGCGCCGGCGATTTTGCCCTGCGCGCACAGCGTTCTTACGCGCCTTTCGGAAACGCGCCATTTTTCCGCGGCTTCTTTTACGGTGATAAACATAGTCCGCCTCCCTTCGTGTGTATTATACCACGTTATCGGAACAATATCAAGCGTTTCGGAACAATATTTTGCGATTTTGCGGAACAATACCGAAGGCGCGGGTCCGTAGGGACGAGCATTGCTCGTCCGGGAATCGACGCGGCCGGCGGCGTTCGTGTCATCCTGAGCGGAGCGATGCGAAGCATCGCGCCCGTAGGGACGAGCATTGCTCGTCCGCGCAGTCACGCTGAACGCCGTGTAAGAACACAAAACGTAACCCCCGTTTCCGACTACACACTTTGCCTTTCACACGACCGTTACCTTCAGGATCCTTCGGCTCCGGCTTCGCCTTCGCTCAGGATGACAACGTATGCAGCCGCCATCTTACGGTGTGGGATCCCTCGGGCTTTGCCCTCGGGATGACAGCAACGCCGCCCCTACGGGCGCGGGATCGCGGCCGCGCTGCCGTCGCGGAAGGTGAAGACGGTCTCCGCGCGGGAGACGGTCACGCGCTCAACGACGCAGCGGAAGAGCGTTTCGTCAAACGGCGGGGGAGAGGGGAGCGCGGGCGTTTCCGTCATTCCGGGGGCTTCGCCCGGGGAATCCCCCTCCTCACGCAGCCGGTCGGCCAAGCCTTCCCCTTGAGGGGAAGGTGGCGTCGCCGAAGGCGGCGACGGATGAGGTGTCATTCCGAGGGCGAAGCCCGGGGGATCCCCCGCCTTACGCAGCGCGTCGGTCTTGCCTCCCTCTGGGAGGTAGCGAAGCGGAGGGCGCGGTAGTGAATGACAGCCCGGTGGGCTGTCAGAGCCGCGGCCTGACCGAGCCCGCAGGCGAGACGGTGGATTGCCGAGGTGTAAACCGAGGCAAGACGGAGGGAGAGATACCGGCAGTTTTCCTTTCGCAGACGCATCGTTCCGAAGATGAGGGGCAAGTGCGAAGGATGATCCGCCGTCTTCGGATATAACTCCCTGCAAATCGCGGCTCGGCGTTATCTCTCCCTCAGTCTCGGACGGCGTGCCGCCGCCCTCGACAGCTCCCTCCTCAGAGGGAGCCGAGCTCGTCCCTACGGGCGCGATGCTTCGCATCGCTCCGCTCAGGATGACAGATGATACCGCCTCCGCGCAGGCGGCCTCCGCGGCGCTCACGTCGAACCGCGCCGCGCACGCCGCGGCGAACGCCGCCTTCAGCTCCTCCTCGGGTACGGGCGGGGCGGAGCAGCGTCCGCACTTGCGGCCGGAGCAGCGCAGGGAGCGCGTTTCCGCGCCTCCGCGCCTTCGCGTGAAGCGCCCCATGACGCCGCCGCACTCCGCGCAGAACACACGCCGCGCGAAAACGCCCTCCGCCGCGCGCGGCTCGCCCTCGCGCTCCTTCAGCTCCCGCTGAACGAGGTCGAAGACGGCGGGGGAGACGATGGCCTCATGGTGTCCGGCTATGTAGTATTTCCGCAGTTCGCCGTTGTTGACGGCGCGCTCTTTCGTCAGATAGCTCTTCGAGTAGGTCTTCTGCCGCAGGGCGTCGCCCTTGTACTTCTCGTTGCGCAGTATGCTCAGCACCGTGGAGGCGTACCACTTTTCGCGCCCCGCCGCGAAGGGTACGCCTTCGCCCTCGAGTGTGCGGGCGACGCCGTAGGGGGTGAGCCCCGCCAGAAAAAGTCCGTAGACGCGGCGCACGACCGCCGCCTGCTCCGGATTCACCGCCATCGAGCCGTCCGGCGCGCGGTCGTAGCCGAGGAACGACTTGTACGGCACCCACGCGTTGCCGCGCCGCATGCTTTCGCGCATGCCCCAGGTGACGTTCTCGGAGATCGAGCGGCTTTCCTCCTGCGCCAGCGACGAAAGTATCGTCAGCATCAGCTCGCCATTTTCGTCGAAGGTGCGGATGTTTTCCTTCTCGAAGTAGACCTCCGTGCCGTGTTCGCGCAGCAGGCGTATGTGCGTCAGGCTGTCGACCGTGTTCCGCGCGAAGCGGGCGACCGATTTCGTGACGATAAGGTCGATGCCGCCGGCGAGGGCGTCTTCGATCATGCGGCGGAAGCCGTCGCGCTTCTTCGTGCCGGTGCCGGAGTATTCGTCGGCGTAGACGCCCGCAAGCGTCCAGTCGGGGCGGGAGGCGATCAGGCGGGTGTAGTAGCTGCGCTGGGCTTCGTAGGAGGTCTGCTGTTCGTCCTTTTCGGTGGAGACGCGCGCGTAGGCGGCGACGCGGCGCGGCTTCGGCGCGGCTTCCGCGCGCTCCGGCGCGGGCGTGGATTCGATTACGGTTACTTGCGGCATGGTGTACTCTCCTTTCGTTGTGCGGGTCGGGCGAACGCGGGGCGTTCGCGTGACTGCGCGGACGAGCAATGCTCGTCCCTACGATTTGCGCTTGCGGCACGGCTGCGTGACTGCGCGGGCGATTGATAATCGCCCCTGCGGTCTCCTCGGCCGCCGCCCCTGCGGCAGCGTATGCGCCTACTCCGGCGCTTCGCGTGACTGCGCGGACGAGCAATGCTCGTCCCTACGATTTGCGCTTGCGGCACGGCTGCGTGACTGCGCGGGCGATTGATAATCGCCCCTGCGGTCTCCTCGGCCGCCGCCCCTGCGGAAGCGTGAATTTCACTGACGCCGGAGGCGTCATTGCTGCTCCGGCGCTTCGCCGGAAAGCAGCGCGGCGAGCAGCGGCCTGAAGCGCCTGCGCAGCGCCGCGCAGACGGAGGCGTATTCGCTTTCGGTGAGGGCGCCGCGTTCGAGCAGCCGCTTCGCGTAAGCGGCGGCGAGCAGGCAGTTCGCCTCCGCGTGCAGCTCCGAAGGCGTCATTTTCACGTCCGATCCCTCCTTTCCGGCAGGATACGAAAATATAATAAAATATATTATTATATAATACCGCAATTCCGCTCTCGAAAAAGGAAAAAACCGCGTGAAATCCGCTATAAATATATATATAACGGTTTTGCGTCGAAAAAAATCAAAAAAATCGGCTCGATTTTGAAAAAAACACTTGCATTATATATAGTACTATGTTATAATACGCTTGCATATAGTATAGGTGTAGGCAAAGCCGGAGCAATCCGGTGACGCAAAGCTACAGGACCCCACCGGGGCAGCCAGCTGCGATGTTCGACATAGCGCGAACGGAGCGGCTTTTTTTATTGCCCCGCGAAGCCGTCGTCAGAAGAGCGAAGCCCGATGAGGTTCGCGGCACGGCGGCCGCCTTGGTTCCCCCCGCGGGGGGAGGAGTACGGCGCGGAGTGTGTGGAAGAAGAATTATCGCGGGTCCCGTATGAGAAGTTTCGCTTTGCGCAAAGCGGCGAACGGTGTTTCGCCGCGGCGCGGCTCAGCCGCGAACGGACGCGGGAGGGCCCGCGTTCACGCGCCGAAGGCGCACGCCCCGTGGAGTTCCCGCCGACGTCAGCCGGTCGGAAAGGGAAGACTCCGCAAGCTTGTCATCCCGAGGGCGAAGCCCGAGGGACCCCCCGCCGATCGCAGCCGGTCGGTCTTGCCTCCCTCGTCAGAGGGAGCCAGGGCAGCAGGTCGGAAAGGGAAGGGGATCCCTCGCTTCGTTCGGAATGACAGCCCGCGACACAAACACAACTCAACATCGGCAAAGCCGGAGCGATCCGGTGACGCAAAGCTAAAGGGGCTCCCCGAGTCAGCCAGTTGCAAACGCGCAGCCGGCTGGTTTTTTTAGCGGCTGAAACACGCGCGTGCGGAGCGTGCGCGAAAGAAGGGTAAAAGAAAAAGTGCCGAAGTATTTCACGAAAAAGCAGAATATGTGGTTTGCCGCGAAGCTGACGTCGATGATCCTTCTCGGCTTGTTCGTGCTGTTCGTGACACTGCTTTATCTCAACTCCGCCTTCGGCTGGTTCGCGATGAACGAAGAGGTCGACGGAAACGGCATGGCGGTAACCGCCTATCAGGATGACGTCGAGGCCGAATACTCGCACTATTTCTACGACGCGAAAAACGCGACGGGCGTCGGGCAGAACTCCATTGACGATATTCAGGTCCCGCAGTACGACCTGATATTCCGTCAGCGCAACCGCTACACCCCCGCGGTGATCCGCGTCGCGCTTACCGGCGAGGAGGATCTCCCGCAGTCGGGAACTATCGCGCTCACGATCGGCCGCAACCTCGCGGCGAGCATTACCACGGACGAGGGCAGAACAATAGCCAACGGCTCCACGCTACCGGCGCTGAACGATCTCTTTTCCAGTCTGATGCGTCTGACCATCGTCAAGGGAGCCGGCATCTACAGCGACGACCCTACCACGCTTTACCGCAACATCGACAACCTGCCCTACGGCAACAACTCCACCCTCTATGAGGTCATCAAGTCGCAGACGGTGAACGACTCCACGACCAACGTTTTCACGACTGTCACCGGCGACGAAGGCGATCCCGACCGCTACACGAAGGCGGATTCGGTAACGCTTTCCATCGACTACACCGCCGCCGACTGGAACGACATGGACGGCGACGGCGTGAACGAAACGCTCAACGTCTACGTCTACGTCACCTACGACGAAACGCTGCTCCGCGAATACGGCGCTTACGACGCCACGCTCAACGGCGACATCACCAGCGTCGGTCAGGTCATCAAACTGAACAACGACCTGCTGACGATCGCGGCCAGCCATTCGTAAAGGCGAAGACAACCCCGCTAAACTGCACGGAAAGGAAGTGACGATAGTTGAAAAAGTTTGCGAAAAAGCAGCTCGCTTCGAGCTTTGTGCTTTTGCTTTTCCTGCTGGCGCTGACGACGTCGGCTGTTTACGCATGGCTGAGTAACTCTCTTGAATCGACTGTCGGCGCGACCTCCTACGTGCACAAGTCCTATTTCGAGAGCGGCGACGGCACCTCGACGCAGCAGTACAACGTCAGCTACGACGCGGACGGCAACCCCACCCACGGCGTGGACGGCGAAGGCAACCCGCTGGCGAGCGAGGTCGGCTGCGCGTTCGAAATAAGATATCCGGTTCAGCTCTACTATTTCGCGTGGCTGCAGAATATGGGCTATTTCAACGAACAGGAAGACGGAGCGATCAGCCAGATATACTTTTATCTTTCGGACGATCTTGATATGACAGGCTGGGTCCTTCCTCAGATCGGCACGCAGGAGCATCCCTTTGTCGGCAATTTCGACGGCAACGGTCATACCGTTTCGAATCTGACGATCCAGAACAAAGACTCCTCCGGAGGACAGACTTGGGTCGACGCGCCCGAAAGCCAGAACATCACAGGCCTGAATATAGTCGGATTTTTCGGCGTTATCGGGCAGCTCGGCACAGAAGTGGCTCCCGGCGGAAGCGGCACTATTGACGGCTATACCTATTCGAGCTCCGTCAATGAGGTCAAGAACTTCATCATAGAAGACGCGGTCATCAAGACCGACCTTTCCGAATCCCTCGTAGGCATCGCCGCCGGCTACGTCAACGGCACGATGGAAAACGTCAAGGTTGTCGGCGGAACGATCTCGAACGTCAGCGCGACGACGGCGCTGACGACGTACACGACCAACCTTTCCGATTTCGGCGCGGTGGGATACTGCACAGAGCCTTACAAAGGGACCAATCAGGTCACCACGGTGAAGGTTTATGATCCGCAGGCCTATACCAATTCGGGCAGCGGAGCCACGCCGGTCCAGGGCAACAACTGGGGCGGCAGCGTGGAGATGCAGTCGATGTATGAAGATCTGCGCGTCCTTTACGACAGCTATACCACGCCCATCAACGGAGTCCCCGCGGGCACGAATATCATAGAGATCACTACCGACGGAAGCGATAACGTCGAGAGCGTCAGCGTGACCGGAGACGGCACGGCTCCTCTGACGATGACCGCCGGTAACCGCACCTATACTCTGAAGCTTGTCGAAAAGCGGGAAGACGGCGACGCGGTCGCGTATTATAACTTCGTGCCGCATCCGCAGGGCAGCGTCGATTTTATGTATCTCTACGGCGACAAGATCGTGACGACGGAAAGCAAAACGGAGGGCGCCGTTTATATCCATACCGAAAACGACGATCACTATTTCTCGATAAACGCCGCGGGCGCCTTTGCGGATCAGAGCGCAAGCGCCTCCGCCACGAAGTGGATCGTCAAGGACGGGAGGATATATACCGTCAGATCGAAGACGACGACCGATCCGGAATCCGGATTGGCGGCGACGGAAGATTATCTGTATTACGTCGTCAAAAACGCTCAGAACGCGCTCGGGCTTGTGGAAGTCAGCCAGCGCGAGGCGTTGCCCGCCGCCGTGACGGATTCGCCCTGGATTGTGGGAGAAGCGTCAGTCACGACGGGCGGATACGCGCTCGTATACGGCGGCGGAGTATGGACTCTGGAGCAGCTTTCCATGTATATTTCGGATAACGCGGGCGGCAATTTCCTTTCCGTGTCTTCCGCTCCCGCCATCGTCAATCAGACGTCGACCGCCGCCGCTACGCGCTGGATAAAGGAATCAGTTCAGGGCAGCGCGACCGGCTTCTATCTTGCAACGACCGTTGGCGGCGCAAAGTATTATCTTCTCTGCAGCTCCGGCGGAGCGCTCAGCCTCGGCGCAAGCGGTCCGACGGTTTGGTATGAGGAAGCGCCCGCGACCGGCAATCACAAGGTGTATATGCTGACGAGCGAAAGCGGCGGTTACGCGCTTTATTATGACGTCAGCAACGGCTGGTCTACCACGGGCTACACGCTTGTCGGTCAGGGCAACGACTGGGGCGGTAGTATTGATATGCTTGATATACACCGAAGACTGTTGACGATTCGAGACTCAGATAACACGTTTGTGAGCGGAACGACCACGTATTTGAGAGCAATCGACTTGGATTCAAAAGGAAGATTTACTTTCAGTTTTTATTCTGACAGCAATTTGCCGAATAACTATAAATATATTTATCTATTTGGGAAGAAAGACGCATATCCCTCATCAACACCCACTTTTTTTCCTTTAAATACGGATGAGTATTTTAATCCCAGTCCTTTAAACACGGGATATATCATTAGTGGCTCAACATACCAGCAGTTCACAAACAATCCGCGTCAATCGGGAGATATAAGAGTTTCCGCTTATGAATTGAGCAACCTGTCCGACTCATATACCGGGACAATTACCAAGGAAAGCGCAACAGGATATTTGATTACCAGAAACGGGGCGACTTCATATCGATTGGGTCTTTCGCCCGATCTCGCACGAATCAAGGTAATACGGTATAGTTCGCAAAGTACGACAAATACGGATAGAGTATCTTCGTATTGGTTTTTCTCAAACGGAACGACTACAAGTGGTTATCTCACAACGGTTCTTAATTATGTCAGATACTACGCCAATATCGTGGACGGAGAGATTGTAGTTTCAACTACTCCTTCGACAACGTGGACTTCTTCGGCGGTGTTGTCTGGAACAGGTTATACGATTCGATCCGGAGATCGATATCTCGGGTATGATAGTTCTACCACGAATTGGATTTTAACCAATCAGTCGAATGCTGTTGCTCTTCGAAGCTGGGGCTCGATAAATTTGAATTACTATACTTCTAACTACGATGCTGGAAAAATGACAATTTACGCTCGTACTGCGACTTCGAATGGATTACAGTCGTTTACGAACAACTCAAGAGCTCAAGAACTAGGCCTTCAGAAATATGCCGATGCACGCGGTAGCCTTGATTCAGTTCTTTCATCCGGGAAAGGAGCTATTTATGGTCTTCATTTTATGGATGCAACGGTGGGCTCGACAGACGTAACGATTCCAAGTGCGACAATTAATGGAAATAGTGGTTTAACAAATTATCATGTTCCCAGTGACTGTATAGATTTTAATTTGAAAACGAAGGGATATGTCAATTTTTTTGCTGGAACCTACTTTGAAAACAACGACACTTTCTTTTCGCTCTACCACATTATCAGAACATCAAATACTGCATATTCTGTTAAAGAAATAAGCGAGATATATGCTCCCGCAAACAGTAATGGTGATTATATTTATAGGTATTCGGATGGTACTTATTCCAATAATGCACCAAGGGGCAGTATGGTTTTTGATATGGCCTGGTTGACCAATCCGGGATCGGATTTTGTTGATAACAGACTATACTATTATGAAATCCCCGTAAACGCCGGAGAGTATGCGCTCGGCTCCGTTCCCGGCAAGAACGGCGCCTACATTATGTACCTCGATATTTCGGCCGCCGCCACCGTCGAAGGCGACTCCAAAATCGTTGACGGTATTAGCTCGGTCACGGAGAACACCTCCGCCGGCGATCTGACCTATAACGGACTCAGCGAGAACGAGGCGGATTATCCGACCTTCTATCCGCTGGCGTGGGATCGCGACGCCGTCCGCGGCCACATCGGCGAGCTGCCCGCCTCCTCAAACACCGGCTACGTTATCTCGGGGTCGAATACGGTCTCCAATCCGCCGGGCGATATACGCGTTTCGCGATATACGAAGTACGCGAATACCAACTGGGGCAGTATCCGCAATTCGCTGACCTCCGCCAATAACGCGGGCGTTCTCAATAATAACCGCGTCTATACGATCATCAACGGCGGTCAGCAGAGCATAACCGCGTACGGGATAGGGAACCAATATACCACGCGTTACGCCGCCGTCGCCGCGGAGGTGAACGGTCTGCTGCGGAATCAGCAATACGTATACGGCCTGCACTTTATGCAGGCGTCGATCAGCGCCGATAACACCGTGAGGATACCGAAGGCGGTCATAAACGGCGTTACGTACACGGATTATGAGATGCCCGAGGACAGTATTGACTTCGTCGTTCAGACGCGCGGCCGAATCACATTTATGGCGGGCACGTATTTCAGCGGCTCGCAG
Source organism: Clostridia bacterium (assembly GCA_017438525.1). Taxonomy (NCBI): domain Bacteria; kingdom Bacillati; phylum Bacillota; class Clostridia; species Clostridia bacterium. The sequence goes on along the minus strand of JAFRVI010000020.1, from coordinate 14,199 downwards.
GGTACGCAGAGCTTCTTCTCGCTCCACCGCGTCTTCAGGGACGGCGCCGGAAATATCACCGCCATCAGAGAGCTTTCGGAGATTTACGGCGACGGCAACGCCGAACATCCGTATTATTACAGATACAAGGGCGACGCCGGATATTACGCCTCCGACGGCTCGAATAATTCAAGCGCGCTTCCCGCGGGATACGAAAAGCTCTATGACACTGCGGCTATCGCGGATCCGACGTCGCTTCAGGGGATCAACTCTTTGACGATGAATTCGGTCTACTACTTTGAGATCCCGGCTGATCCCGGCGAGTTTGCGCTCGGCTCATCAAGCAGCGACGGCGCGTATCTGATCTATCTCGATATCGCCGCCAACGCCGATTTCGATATCAAAACGACGGTCACCGAGGTGACCGAGACGACCGTCAGCTCTCTGGTTTATCCGAAGGGCGTCGCGTTCGTTGACGCCGCAGATTCCACGGCGTTCGATACGAACGGCGTTGCCGATCCCGAAAAATCTGTTTTCCTTTCGATCCCGATCGCGAATTCGGCAGGCAACACGGTGTTTTCAATCACCTCCGCAGGGGCTATGACAGTGACGAACACAACGTCTTCGCTTGCCGGATACGAGGCCAAGACCATCCCGCCCGGCAATTCGCTGACCGTGAATAACGGAACGCCGATTACCCTGACGGGAGCCGTGACGATCCGCGAGATTGTTACCGAGGTTGATTCCGATCCGAACGGATCGACGGTAACCACTGTGACGACGACCACGCAGACCACGGAAAACGGAGTTACGACAACGACCGTCGAGCAAACCGTTACCACTGTGATGGGAGCGACATCGAATACCGTGACGACTTCGCCGGCTCCGTCGTATGACGGGCACGCGCTGATCCCGACCGATTATACGGTCCAGCCGAGCGTTCCGGCGCAGACGATCCTGGAGTATAGGTTTATAGGCTCCGGACTGACAAATAACGTCGCTCGCAACGGAGATCTGAATATCATTACCACCGATTCCACGGTCACGGTAGGCGGAGACGAGTTTATCGTTTGCGACGTTGTGAAGTCGACGGACGTCGACGGAACGAACGAAGCCGGACGCTACGACATAACGATTTCCGGAGCGGCGGGGACCTACACCGTAACGGTCATTAAATTCAACGGAGACTTTGAGTTCTATGTCAACGGCGCCACAGTGTCCGCCGTCGGAGACGCCTCTGTAACGGTTGCGGCTTAGTGCGCCCTGCGCCTTGCCCGCCGTTCCCGTAGGGGCGATCTTGATCGCCCGTTGGGGCGCGCGTCGCCCGCGCATTGACGCACTCACTTCTGTCATCCTGAGTGAGCGAAGCGAGCCGAAGGATCCCCCATCACCCGCAGCCGTCTGCAAAGGGAAGGGGATTCCTCGTCGGCGGCTGCGCCGGCTCCTCGGAATGACAAATTCTTTGCAGCGTACGCAATTGCGCCGAAGCCATGAACGCCTCCCTCGATCGAGGGGGGCGTCGTCTTCCGCCGCAAACCCGCGGTTTCGACCCGCAAAAACCACCGTTTCGCGCGGCGCGGAGCGAAATTTTCAACCAATTTTTTCACATTTTCTCTTTACAAATCCGCAATTATATATTATAATTACAATTACGTATCGTATACCATAGGATAAAAGGGTGCTTGCGCCCGTCGAAATCCGCGGTTTACGATGCGTTCACGCGCCCCGCGCAAGCGGGTTTTAATACTTCGCGCGCGCGTACGCATACGCGCATACATATATAGCGAACGCGCCCGTCCAGTTATTCACCGCGCGAGCGGAGGATATATAATTTCGCAAGCAAAAAGAGACTTACATAGAAAGGAAGTCAACTATGCAGAGTGAAAAGACAGTTGAAAAAAGCACTGCCAAAAAGGTACTGCGCATCGTGGGGAACGTCCTTATCTGGATCTTCATCATCTTCGCGGCGCTTACCACCGTGCTGGCGTTCGCCGCGCAGTCGAGCGGCGACGGCATCCCCGCCATCGCCGGACGTGCGATCCTGACCGTTCAGTCCGAATCGATGAACCGCGCCGCCGGCGAGCAGGCCGTCAAGGACGGCAAACTCGTGCTCGAGGACGGCTGGGAGAAGGGCTTCAACCAGGGCGACATCATCATCGGCAGGAAGCTCCAGCCCGATGAGCAGAAGGCGCTGAAGGTCGGCGACATCGTCACCTTCAAGACCTCCATCCTCGGCGACGACGGCAACATGCACGAAGCGCTGAACTCCCACCGTATCGTTGAGGTGCAGGGCACGGGCGACGACGTCATGTACGTCACCCGCGGCGACAACCCCGAAACCAACCAGAAGGACGACGATCCGATCTCCTGGAGACTCGTCATCTGCAAATACACCGGCACGCGCCTCCCCGGGCTCGGCAAGGTGCTCGATTTCCTGCAGACGTCCACCGGCTTCCTGGTAGTGATCGTTCTGCCGCTGGTCGCGTTCTTCATTTTTGAGCTCGTGGTCTTCATCCGCAAGTTCCTGAAGGTCAAGAACGCCGGCAAGAAGCAGATCACCGCCGCCGACGAAGAGGTCATCAAGCAGAGGGCCATCGAGGAGTACCTCAAGCAGCAGCAGGCCGCGCAGGGCGCCGAAGCGAAGGTCGAAGCGAAGGCCGAAGAGGTCAAGGCCGAGGCCGAAGAGACCGTCGAAGCCGTCGAAGAGAAGGCCGAAGAGGTCGTCGAAGAAGCGAAGGCCGAAGCCGCCGAAGCCGCGGAAGCGGTCGAAGATAAAGCCGTCGAGGCCGTCGATGAAGCGGCCGACGCGGTCGAGAAGAAGACAGAGGAATAATCGCCCGCGCGGCAACGTAAAAGCGGGCCGTGCCCGCCGCCCGCGCACCCGCGCTGAACGCCTGTCATCCCGAGCGCAGCGAGGGACCCCACACCCTTCGCAGCCGTCTGCAAAAGGCGGCGCAAGTGATATTGCGGCTTCGCCGCAGTGGTATTATCGCTTCGCGATAGTGATATTGACGCTGTGCGTCAGTGATATTGCCGCCTGCGGCGGCAGATGCGTTCGCGGAGCGAATGCGGGGGATTCCTCGTCGGCGCGTTCGCGGCTCCTCGGAATGACAGCGGACGCGCACCCGCGCCGCGTTCGTCGTCCGACCCCTCTTCTCGTTTATGAAAACTCAATGAATCTCGGCGTAAAAACCGCAGGTTCCGTATGAATACACGCAATTTCCCCGCGCAAAAAGAGCGCGAGGGTGTGATAAACTCATTCATTTTCACTTTTCTGACTGACTTTTAAGTATATTTTCACCGTTAGGTATACATTTTTCATTGTAAAGGTTGTTGATCAATGGACGCATTTATGAATTGGTTTTTTGCCTTCATGACCACTATCCTCGAGGGCTTATGGACCGGCATCTCAAAGCTGTTCATAGGAATCTTCCAGCTGTTTAATTTCCCGATGATATTCGACCAGCTTTCGCGCTACAAAGGGGAATTCAACATACTTGCGTGGATCCTGTGCATACTGACGATCCTTCTTGCTTACGGCATATTCTTTGCGATCGTGTTCCTGATAATCCTGGGCATACGCAAATACCTGCGCTTCCGCAAGACGCTCGTCGGCAACGAAGACCTGCTTGAAGAGATCGCCGATCTGCACCGCGACGTCGTGAAGCTGACGGCGGAGAAGGAGCGCATCCTCGCGATGAAGCTCGACCCGACCGGAATAACCTACGACGAGATCCGCGCGCTCATCGAAGCCGAGGGCGCCGCGGCCGGAGCCGCCGCTCTTGCGGCGACCGGCGGCGGCTCCGCCGCGGGTACCGGAACCGGCGAAGGCGGCGAGGGCGAGGAAGGCGTGCCGAACATGGACGGCAGACGCTTCTTCCGTCTGACCGCGGTCGACGAGAAGTACGAATACTACGTGCCGCCGGAGTACGATCGCTCGATGAACCTCGAGCAGCTCTGCGACGATATCCGCAACTTCGCCTGCTTCAACTCGCGCCTCTTCTATGAGATCAAGACCATCCGGCTGATGATCGCGGGCCTCGCGTCCACGAAGCTGATACTGCTGCAGGGTATTTCCGGTACAGGTAAGACCTCGCTGCCGTACATAATGGGCAAATATTTCCTCAACGACGCGACGATCGCCTCGGTCCAGCCGTCCTGGCGCGACCGCACCGAGCTCTTCGGCTACTTCAACGAATTCACCAAGAAGTTCAACGAGACCGAAGTCCTCAAGCGCATCTACGAGGCGTCCTATAACGACGACATCAACGTCATCATCCTCGACGAGATGAACATCGCCCGTGTTGAGTACTACTTCGCGGAGATGCTCTCCATCCTCGAAATGCCCGACGCTAACGAATGGAAGATCGAGCTCGTCCCGTCCACCTGGCCGGGCGACCCGAACCACCTCGTCGACGGCAAACTGCAGATCCCGCAGAACGTCTGGTACATAGGAACCGCGAATAACGACGACTCGACCTTCGCCGTTTCGGATAAGGTCTACGACCGCGCGCTCGTCATCAACCTCGACAGCAAGGGCGTCCCGTTCGACGCGCCGGAGACGAAGGCGAAGAACATCAGCTACTCCTACGTCGAATCGCTTTACAACAAGGCGATCGAGGAGCATCCCGTCAGCGAAGAAATGCTGCAGAATATCAGCCACCTCGACCTCTACGTCATCGAGAAGTTCCGCGTGGCCTTCGGTAACCGTATCATCAAGCAGCTGCGCATCTTCGTTCCCGTTTTCGTCGCCTGCGGCGGCACCGAGGTCGAGGGCATCGACTACATCCTCGCCACCAAGGTCTTCCGCAAGTTCGAGGGACTCAACCTTTCCCTCATCCGCGACGAGATCCGCGGCCTGATCTCCTATCTCGACACCCTCTTCGGCAAGGGCGAGATGAAGGAGTGCATCGCGTATTTGCAGCGCCTCCAGAAGATGAGCTATTAAAAGCGGTGATTTTCGGCGCCTTCCGCCGCGTCGCGCTCGATGGGCAATAGCCCGATCTTCGCGCTTTCCGCGGCGAAAATCGCCTGAAAATCCCTCGCTTTTTGCGAAGCGAAGCTTCGCAGTGAAATTGCGCTTGCGCGCAGTGAAATTATTGCTGCGCAACAGTGAAATTGCTGCGCAGTGAAATTGACGCTGACGCGTCAGTTTAATGAACAAATCGGCTCCGCCGATTTGAATAATTCAAATTGCCGCAGGCAATTTGTTCCTAAACTGCGAGCGAAGCGAAGCAATTTCACTGCGGCTTGCCGCAATTTAACTATGCCGAAGGCATAATTTCACTGACGGCGAAGCCGTCAATTTCACCGGCGCTTGCGCCGATGCTGCTCACGCAGTGAGCAATACCAAACGAAAGGAGGCCTTTCCGTGCCCGAAGAACTCAAAAAGATGTCCGACGACTTCAGCCGCGTATATGAAGACGCGACCTTCTTCATCGACAGCATGATGAAGGACTACGAGGTCTTCCCGACGATCCTCGCGCTGATGCGCGACGGGAACGCCTCCATCGAGCTGAAAAAACGCTACATCCTGCGCGCCATCGACGAGACGTGGGTGAACGCGATCGAAGACGTCATTCCCGCGCTGGACGTCATCATCCGCAACCCGTCGAAGTACATCGAGGAGCGCGAAGAGGTCATGCCGATCGAGCTTTCGCGCAACATCTCCGTGCGCTCGCTGCAGCACCTTTCGCAGCACACCAACCTTATCTCGAAGTACGAAGACGGCGTGATAACCCCGTCGAAGATACTCAACGTCTTCCGCGAGGAAACGCTGCAGACCTACGAGAACAAGTTCATCAACACGCTGATCAGCCGGCTTTACGCCTTCGTCAACCGCCGCTACGAGATCGCGCTGAAGGCGGGGCAGGACGAGAAGACGACCTCCCTCGACTTCAACGAGAGCTTCTATCACGGCAAGGCGCGCGTCAAGCTGAATATGCGCGTCGAGATCGCGGAGCCCGCGATGAGCGAAGAAGACCGCGTCGAGCGGAACTATACCCACACGACCGATCTGTGGCGCCGCGTCGTCAAGCTCAACGAGGTCGTCACCACCTACGCCAACTCCACCTTCGTGCAGGATATGGGGCGCAGCTATATCCGTCCGCCCGTCATGCGCACGAACGCGATACTGAAAAACAAAAACCTGCGCCAGTGCCTCGCGCTCTGGCAGTTCATCGAGTCCTACGACGAAGCGGGCTACAGCATGCTCGTGCAGGAGGATCTCGAAAAGGTGGACGACGCCTACGTCAAGGAGCTCTATTCCACCCTCGCGCTGCAGTATCTTATCTTCAGATATAATATAAATAACGAATTCGACGCCGAGGCCGCCCTCGACAGCCGCATTGCCGACGACGTTTACAATCCGCGCATCATAGACGAGCTTTCCAAGCCGGATAAGGACGAGTTCAACGTTCCGGCGGAGCCGGAGAAGGCCGCGCCGCCGCCCGCGCAGCAGCGCGCGGTGACGCTCACGCCGGATGACCGCCTGATGCTCGTGTCGCTCGACGTCGCGCTTGCCGCCGCCGAGGCGATGTCTCCGGACGAAGCGGCGATCGCCGATCATCCGTCGATCCCCGAGCCGGAGGCCGCCGAGGTCTACGTTTCCGAGGAGGAGAAGGAGCGCCGCGCCGAAGAGGCGCGCGCCGCCGCCGAGGAAGAGATCAGGCGCAAGGCGATAGAGGAGTATATCGCGCAGCAGGAAGCCGAGGCAGCCGCGCGTGCGGAGGAGGAGGCGAAAGCCGCCGCCGAAGCCGCCGCCGAAGCCGCCGAAGTCGCCGACGCCGCCGCGAAAGCGGAAGCCGAAGCCGCCGCGAAAGCCGAAGCCGAAGCCGCCGAAAGAAGCGCTGCCGACGCGCCCTACCGCGCCCCGCGCGTTTCCGGCGCCGGAGGCCGCCGCCGCATCGTGCACGGCACCGCCGTTCCCGCGGTACGCGAACGCAGCGGCGAATACGGCGCGAAGCGCCGCGCCGCGCTTGACCGTTTGAACGCGAGAAAGAGGGGTTAGCATGTCCGAAAAGCACAACCCCGAAAACGATATTCCCGAAGCGGACGCCGCGCCCTTTGAAGAGGAAACCCCCGCGCCCGCCGCTGACGCTGTCATCCTGAGCCCGCAGGGCGAAGGATCCCCGGCCGACAGCAGCCCCGCGGAAGAGGAGACCCCCGCCGCAGGCGGAGCTCCCTCAGACGAGGGAGCTGTCGAGGCCGGCTCGCCGTCCGTGACTGAGGGAGGGATTACCGCCGACCGCGCTGACGCTGTCATCCTGAGCGAGCGAAGCGAGTCGAAGGATCTCACGTCTCCTTCCGTCATCCTGAGCGAAGCGAAGGATCCCACACCCCAAGCAGAATCCCTGCTCGAGGAAGGGGATTCCTCGGGCGAAGCCCTCGGAATGACAGACCCCGACCCCGCGCCCGCTGACCCCGCCCCCGTGCCGAAAGAGAAAAAGTCGATCATCCGCCGCATCATCGGCATCGTCGGCTACACCGTCGTCATCGCGCTGATGCTGCTTGTCGCGTTCATCCTCTTCTCGAACATGAGCGGCAAGGTGACCTTCATTTTCGGCAGAACTGCGATGTGGGTGAAGACCGAATCCATGGCGCCGGTGATACCGGAACGCAGCTATATACTTGTTCGCAAGGCCGCCGCGCCAGAGGTTGCCGTCGGGGACGTCATCGTCTTCAAATCGGACGATCCCGCCATCGCCGGCTCCTACAACACCCACCGCGTCGTTGAGATCGTCGGCGGCGGAGCGGAGTTCGTCACGAAGGGCGACAACAACGCCGTCGCGGATCAATACACCGCGAAGGCGGCTAACGTCCTCGGCATATACGAGAAGAACCTGCCGATTATGACCTCGTTCGGCCGCGTGCTGTCGACTACGCAGGGCATAATGATAACCTTCACGATGATATTCGTTATCTTCCTTATTATATACGTGCCCGATATGACGCGCGCGGCGAAGAAGAAGCAGGATGAAGCCGACCGCATCGAGCAGGCGCGCGTCGACGCGCTCGTCGCGCTTGAGGTCGAGAAGCTGAAGGCGGAAGCCGCCGCAAAGGCCGCCGCCGAAGCCGCGTCCGCGGAAACGCGGGAGGACGCGGAGTGACGGACGTTTGACCGACAAATAACAGATTTCAATAAAAGAGGTAGCTGCAATGTTCAAAAAGATGAAGCTCAAAAAAGAGATCGAGAACTGCAAAAAATCAATCGCGGAGCTCGAGCAGAAGCGCACCCGTTCGCAGGCGGCGCTGGTCGAGGCCATCCTGATGAAGACCGAGCCGAAGGACGACGACGTCGACTTCTTCAACAAGTTCACCGAAAAGATCGAAGCGGAGCGCAATCGCCTTCACGAGCTGATGAAAGAGCTCGAAGCATTAGGATAAGCAGCGCGTCGGCTCGGCTCCCTCTGAGGAGGGAGCTGTCGAAACTTGCGAAGCAAGTTGAGACTGAGGGAGAGATAATGCCGAGATTCGTTAAGCGGAACTCTGTTTGCAGACGTCGGGCCGTTCCGCGTAAATCTGTCCCTCGTCTCCGGCATAGCGCCTGATAAGCAGGAGAGTTGTCGTTATCTCTCCCTCCGTCTTGCCGTCGCTTCGCGGCGGCAAGCCACCGTCTCGCCTGCGGGCTCGGTCAGGTCGCGGCTCTGACAGCCCACCGGGCTGTCATTCACTACCGCGCCCTCCGCTTCGCTACCTCCTCAGAGGGAGGCAAGTTTTCAACCGCGTTTCCGGAGGTACACTTTGGCTAAAACCAAAACTCCAAAACCCGAAAAAGCAAAATCCGCCGCGCCGAAGAAAAAACGCAGTCTCGGCAGCGGTGTTCTCATCATGCTCGTTATCCTGATATCCGCGGTCCTCGTCAGCAGCGGACTGGTCATGGTGTTCAACTACTCAGACCAGATCGATCAGGAGGCGGGCATCGTCGGCATGCGCTATTCGCAGGAGATGAAGACCCACCTTTACAAGGCGGTCGACTCCTACCAGGAGAAGAGCGAGCAGATGGCGAAGTATATCGTCCAGGGCGCCGCGCAGAGCGAGGAGGAGTTCAGCGTCCGCCTGCGCAACGTCAGCGCGCAGTTCGGCGTGACGAACCTGCGCCTGCGCTACTTCAAGGACGGCAACGAATACCGCGTCAGCGGCGCGGTGTTCAACACCACGCTTGAGTCGAAGTCGGTGCTCGAGCTCGCGACGCGCCGCCGTTCCGGCTGCGCCGGCATCGTCTCCGACCAGGAGATCAACCCCAACGGCGTCGCCTTCTGCGTCGCCGTCGACGGCTGCGCCTACGCCGACGTCATCGTCTTCTTCTATTTCCCCGTCTTCGACGTCGTCGCGTTCCCGCCGGAATCGCTGAACGAAGAGATATTCGCCGACTCGCGCCTGACCTGCGTCGCCTCCGGCGAAGGCGAGATAATAAACATCCTTTCGCAGACGGATATGGGGCTCTATGAGCATAACAACATCTACGAGGCGCTCCGCCCGCAGATAAACGACAAGTCGATAATCGACGCGATGCGCGTCGCGGTCTACGACTCGACCTCGCAGGTCTTCCAGGCGGATATATCGAACGAGCGGCACGTCATCTGCGTCAGCAGTCTGACAGAAGGCGGCTCCGCGCCCTTCGCGGTCGTCTCCGTCTATCGCGCCGAGGACCTGCACGGCACCGGCTACTCCACCGTCAGAACGGTGCTCAGCGTCATCATGATATTCGCGGCGCTGCTGCTCGTGCTTGTCGTGACGAACGTCGTCGGCCGTATCCGCGCCCGCCGTCAGCTCGCGCTTATGCACGATATCGACCCCGTCCTCGACTGCCCGACCCGCATCAAGTTCGAGCGCGTCGCGGGCGACATACTGAACCGCAACAAGGGAACCGCGTTCGCGGTCGTTACGATAAACCTCAGACACTTCAACTACATAAACGACCAGATGGGCGGCGAAACGGTCACCGGCATCCTGCTCTACCTCAAGATGCTTTACAGCCGCATGATGGTTCTGGACGAAACGTACGGCTATCTGGGCGACGGCCGCTTTGCGCTGCTGATGCACTATCGCGATTTCAAGATGATAGAGGATAAGCTCAAATCGGTCACTCAGCTCGCCGCGGGCTATAACGCGCGTCTGCCCGCCGGCTATAACATCACGCTTTACGGCGGCATCTACCGCACACAGACCGGCATAGTCGACGACATCGGCAAGATGATCGACCTGGCGGTCGACGCGGAGGGCTCCATGAACTTCCCCTACGACTTCGGCTCCTTCCGAATCTACAACGACAAGATCCACGCCTCCCACGCGCAGGCGGAATACATCGAAGTCCACATGGAGAGCGCGCTGCGCAACCGCGAGTTCCAGGTCTTCTACCAGCCGAAGTACAACATCGCCAACGACGCGCCGGACGGATGCGAAGCGCTCGTCCGCTGGTACAATCCCGAGAAGGACGAATATATGCAGCCGGGCGTCTTCATCCCGCTGTTCGAGGCGAACCGCTTCATCGTCAAGCTCGACCTTTACGTTTACGAGCGCGTCTGCGAATACATCGAGGAGGCGGTGCACCGCGGCGAGCGTCTCTATCCCGTCTCGGTCAACGTCTCCCGCATCACCGCGATGGAGGGCGACTTCCTGCAGCAGTATATCAACATCAAGAATAAGCACAACATCGCCAACGGCTTCCTCACTCTCGAGTTCACCGAGTCCTTCGCCTACGAGGACTACGATATGCTCCGCGAGATAGTCAACACCCTGCACAAAAACGGCTTCAAGTGCTCCATCGACGACTTCGGGACCGGCTACTCCTCATACAGCATACTGAAGCAGCTGCCGATGGACGAGATCAAGCTCGACCGCTTCTTCCTCGAAAAGGGCCTCTCCGCCGACCGCGACACGAAGGTCCTCATGAGCGTCATCAACGTCGCCCGCGAGCTGAACATGAAGGTCACGCAGGAGGGCGTCGAGACCATCGACCAGCTCGAAATGCTCAAGAAGATGGGCTGCCAGGTCATCCAGGGCTACCACTACTCCGCCCCGCTGCGCCTGAGCGACTACATCGAGTTTATCGAGCGGAAGTCGCATAACGTCGACTTCGTCACCCGCGGCCGCGAGTAAAGCGGGTCTTTTTGGCGCTTTCCGCCGCGTCGCGCTCGATATGCAGATAGCATAATCTTCGCGCTTTCCGCGACGAAAATCATCCGAAAATCCCTCGCTTTAAGCGACGGGGACCGTCGCGGCTAAATTATCTCGCTGCCGCTCGATAGCTGAATTGACGGCTGTCGCCGTCAGCTAAATTCGCCCTTCGGGCGAGCTAAATTGCTTCGCTTCGCTCGCAGCAAAGGAACAAATCGCCGCAGGCGATTTGAATAATTCAAAACCGCTTCCCGAAAGGGAAGCGGTTTTTCCATTCGCTTGCTCCGAAGGAGCAAATTTAGCTATCGCGAAGCGATAATTTAGCTGCGGCAAAGCCGCAATTTAGCTCGCGGGCAAAGCCCGTGAATTTAGCCGCGCAAGCGCAGCGCGCCTGCGCCTGCGCTTACGCCATCCCGTCCGCTATCGCGGCGAACTTCTCCACGCTCAGCGTTTCTCCGCGCGCGGTCGGCGGGATACCCGCGGCGTTCAGCGCCGCGAGCGCGCGCTCCTTGCCGAAGGCGGAGCCGAGCGCGTTCGAGAGCATCTTGCGCCGCTGTCCGAACGCCGCGCGTACGACGGCGAAAAACAGCGCCTCGTCTTTGACCCTGACCGGCGGCTCGGCGTAGGGCGTCAGCCGCACCACCGCGGAGTCGACCTTCGGCTGCGGCATGAAGCTGCCGGCGGAAACGCCGAAGAGCAGCTCCGTCTTCGCGCGGTAGGCCGCGGTGACCGTCAGCGCGCCGTAAGCGGAGCTTCCGGGCTTCGCCGCGAGGCGCTGCGCGAATTCCTTCTGCACCATAAGCGTCAGCGCGGTGAATCGGTCGCCGTATTCCAGCAGGCGCATCAGCGCCGGAGTCGTTATGTAATAGGGCAGGTTGGCGCAGACCGCGACCGGCATATCGCCGAATTTTTCGCGTATCAGCGCGTCGAGGTCGACCTTGAGTATGTCGCCCTGCACGAGCTCGACGTTTCCGCAGCCCTCGAGCGTTTCGCCGAGGACGGGGAAGAGGGAGGCGTCCAGCTCAACGCAGACGACCTTGCCCGCGACGCGTGAAAGCTCACGCGTCAGCACGCCGACGCCGCAGCCGACTTCAAGAACGCCGCCGTCGGGCTTCGCGCCGCACAGCCCCGCCATGCGCGGGCATACGGAGGGGTTGACGATGAAGTTCTGCCCCAGCCCCTTCTTCGTGCGCGTCCCGTGCCGCTGCAGCAGCTCGCGGACGTATCCGATATCGGTCAGCTCGCGGCTCATCTGGTATAGACGGCCTTGATCTCGCCGATATACATTCTGTGATAGTCGCCGTCGGGATAGTGGCGGCGGAGGTTGTATTCGAGGAACTGCTCGGGCGTGATGTCGCCGAAATAGAGCTTTTCGCAGACGATGACGGTGCGCGCCTCCGCGAAGGCGACGGTGCCGTCGAGGTCGATCGGGGTGAGCTCGGCCTCCTGCGCCTTGTCGCAGTCGCGCCCGGAGTGTGTGCCGCAGAAGTTCAGCGCGGGCTTGTATTCGTCGTCGAAGAGGCAGATTGAATACTTCAGCTCGTTCTCGATATAGCCGAAGGTGTGGCGCGACGGCCGCACGAAGACGAAGCTGACGTCCTTGTCCCAGAGCACGCCGAGGCCGCCCCAGCTGCAGGTCATCATGTTGCAGTCGGCGGCGTTTCCGGCTCCGAGCAGGAAGTGCTTTTTGCCGACGGCTTCAAACACGCCGTCGAGTTCGGTAGTGAGTATTTTCTTGAATTCCATAGTGTTCACTCCTTCCATAGTTATATTATACCAAGAGGGAAGGGAAAATACAACAGGAAATTGCCCGCCGAAGGCGGGCAGATTCATCCCTTCGGGATGAGGTAAATTTGCGGCTTGCGCCGCAAGGTAAATTCACGCTGACGCGTGAGCGAATGAACAAATTGCCGAAGGCAATTTGAATAATTCAAATCGCGGAGCGATTTGTTCATTAACTCATCCCGAAGGGATGAATTTAGCTCGGGCGAAGCCCGAATTTAGCTGCGCCGAAGGCGCAATTTACCTCGCGGGCGCCGCCCGCGAATTTAACTGTTTTGTATGTGACTTAAGTCACATACAAAACACGTGCGCGCCTATCGTGCATATCACCGGCCTCGAGCGTATCCACTTGCTCGTGGCGGTTTTCGGATTGTAATAGTATATCGCGCCGCCGGAGGGGTCGACGCCGTTGATCGCGTCCTTCGCGGCGCGGTAGGCGGAGGCGGCGGGCGCCATGTTTATCTGCCCGTCGTTTACGCAGCTAAAGGCGCCCGCCTGATAGACCACGCCGCTGACGCTGTTGGGGAAGGAGGGGTGCCGCACGCGGTTGAGCACGACCGCGCCGACGGCTACCTGTCCCGAATACGGCTCGCCGCGCGCCTCCGCGGAAATGACCCGTGCCAGCAGCTCGTAATCCGCCGCGCCGTAGCCGCCGTAGCCGCCGGAGGCGGACGAGCCGGAGCCGCTCCCGCTCGAAATACCCATCGCGGCGAGGGTCTTCGGCCCGGCGATACCGTCGACCGTCAGCCCGTTCCTGCGCTGGAAGTATTTGACCGCCTCGTAGGTCTTCGGGCCGTAAACGCCGTCGACCGCGCCGTCGTAGTAGCCCCAGCGCTTGAGCTTCTCCTGAATCTTCACGACCTCGCTTCCGCGCGAGCCGTAGCGGGACAGCGCCGCCGCGCCGAACGCCGCGCCGATCGCGAAGGCGAGCAGTATCCCCGCGGCGACGAGCCGTATCAGGTGTTTTTTCAGCTCGTGCCGCGCCTTTTCGTTCGTCATATTCATAAAATAAACCCCCTTTGCCTTAAATACGCGATTATTTTGCCGCCGCCGCGGAAGAATATTCGCGAAACGGGCAAAAAAGGGTTGACATCGCGCCCGCGATAGTGCATAATATAAATAGAGTGTTTTTGTCAAATGAGGCGTTATTATTAAATAGAATAGCTGCAAGAACGTGTGGATAATCGGAGGCTTATGCGCCTTCATTCTCGCGTGTGCGGCGGCCGCGTTCTTCATCTACCACTCCGTTCAGGAGCGGCAGCGTATGGAAAGATGGCGCCACTACGACGATAAATACCTGGACGAATAAAGCTACGGCTT
>JAFRVI010000019.1 GCA_017438525.1 Clostridia bacterium | reverse complement strand
GGGCAACGCCCGAGGGATCCCACACCTTTCGCAGCCGTCTGCATAAGGAAGGGGATTCCTCGTCGGAGGCGCTGCCTCCTCCTCGGAATGACAGACGTGAGCGCGGCGATGCCCGGACGAGCAATGCTCGTCCCTACGGACAACCCCTCCGCCCCTTCGGGGCACCTCCCCTTGCACAGGGGAGGCATTGCGCCGCCTGCGGCGGCAGTGATATTATGGCTTCGCCATAGTGATATTGACGCTTCGCGTCAGTGATATTGCGCCTGCGGCGCAGTGGTATTGCGGCTTCGCCGCAGATATAAGGAGAAAACACATGTCTAAAATAGTTATCGACTGCGGACACAACGCGGTCGGCGACCGCGGCGCGAGGTGCGCCGACGGACGCACCGAAAACGAACTCAATCAGGCCGTGTCGAAGCGGCTCGCGGAGCTGCTTACCGCGGCGGGACATTCCGTCGTTTCCGTCGGCAACGACGCTTCCGGCGTCGTCGACCGCGGCAGGTGCGGCGCGAACAACAACTGCGATCTGATGCTTTCGATACATCACAACGCCTACGGCAAGGGCGCCAACGGCACCAGCGTTATCAAGTCCGTCTTCGCGGACTCCTCCGCGCCGAAGGCCGCGCAGGCGGCGCAGCTCATCCTCGACGCCGTCTCCGACGCGATCGGGACCTGCCGCCGCAACGGCGGCAAGCCGTCGGTCAGGTGGAACGGCGCGCACAACGCCGACTACTATGGCGTCATCCGCGGCAACAAGAAGCACAACACGCTCATCGTCGAATCGCTCTTTTGCGACAATATGTCCGACCTCTCGCGCTGGGACCCCGAGCGCATCGCCGCCGCGATATGCGGCGCGGTCTGCGCCGTGTTCGGCAAGCCGGCGAACGCCGCGGCAGCGAAGGAGGAAACGCCGGAGCGTCCGCGTTTCGCCGTCGGCGACCTCGTGGAGTTCAGCGGCGGCGCGCACTTCGTCTCCTCCGACGCGGTGAAGTCCACCGGCGGCGTGCGCACCGCGGGCAAGGCGCGGCTGACGAAGATCGCCGCCGGCCGCCCGCACCCCTACCACCTCATCGGCACCACCAGCAACGTCTGGGGCTGGGTAGACGCCGCGCAGGTCGGCGCGATCGGAGGCGCGAAATGAGGAACCGGCTGAAATCGTGGGTCTTCTGGTCGTCGCTCGCGGCGCAGGCGCTTTCGCTGCTCGTTGCGGCGGGAGCCGTTTCCGTCGCGCAGTCGGAGGCGGTCAACGCCGCCGTCGCCGGCGTTCTGCAGGCGTTCGTAAGCTTCGGCGTGCTGAATAATCCCACCGAGAAGGACAAGTTTTAATGAACGAAAACGTAACTCAAGACGAATGCAGACGGCACCGCGCCGAGATCGACCGCCGCCTCGCCGACGGCAACGTGCGCTTCGCGCGCATAGAAACGCGGCTGGACAGCTTGCTGCAGATAACCCGCATCATCGCCGGCGCGGTGATCGCGGGAGTGGTAAGCTTGATCGTGCTGCTGCTGACGAGATGACGCGGCGGGACGCTGTAAAGTTGCGAGCAAAACGAGCATCATAACTGCCGCCGCAGGCGGCATCATAGTTGTAAACCGTAAACTGACGGCAAAGCTGTCATTCCGAGGAGGAGGCAGCGCCTCCGACGAGGAATCCCCTTCCTTATGCAGACGGCTGCGAAAGGTGTGGGATCCCTCGGGCGTTGCCCTCGGAATGACAGCTTTGCCGTCAGTTTACGGTTTACAACTATGATGCCGCCTGC
>JAFRVI010000018.1 GCA_017438525.1 Clostridia bacterium | reverse complement strand
CGCGCCGCAAATCCCTCGGATTTGCCTCGCTTTCAGGTGCGGAGCAGTTTTGAACGGACCGATTTTGTTTCCGTTCAAGGCAAAAGCGCAAGGCAATACTTGCTGTATTGCCGAGCATTTTAACGCGGAACGGGGCAAAATCTGCTGTTCAAAACCGTGTTGTCCTTACCGCCGATCAGTCTTGTTATACTTATTATTCCAGTCCGGCGAGCTTGTCGCTGATGTCGTCCGCGAGACCGGAAAGGTCGTCGCCGTCGACGTCCGCGGAGGTCGCGTAATCGTCGTCTACGTCGATATCCGGCAGGACGTGCTTCGCGCGCTTGATCTTCGGCTTCGTGAAGAAGCTGATGCGGTATTTGCGCTTGCCCTCCTCGTCGTCGGTCGTGCGCTTTATGCCGAGCAGCCACGCCTTGTAGCTGAAGTCGCCGTTTTCCTCCTGCTCATACTCGTAGGGGAAGAACATCGCGAGCAGTCCCGCGACGACGAAAAGCGCCTTGAGGATATTCTTGAAAGTCTTCATAATCGTTTCTCCTTCCGGATATTCAATCTCTCATAGGTATATTATACACCCGTCCGCGGCGATATGCAACAGTTATATGAGATTTTTCCAGAGCGGCGCGGAGTATTTGCCCGCCTCGGTGAACGCGGCGATGCGCGCGCGCAGCTTCGGCAGGTCCTCGCGGTAGGTCACGCCGCAGCAGCCCTCGGAGGTCGTCAGCACCTTCACGCGCGCTTTACCCTCTTTAAGCTGCCGCGAAACGAACTCCGGCAGGAAGTATTCCGCCTTGTCCAGACGGCCGGCGTTTTCCTCAAAGAAGCGCGGGAAACCCTCCGCGAGCTTGTCGATCGCGTCCGGGGTGAAGCCCCAGCAGTTCATCGACGCCACGGAGTCCTCCGGCAGCGCGGTCCAGCTTTCGCCGTCTTCGGTGTAGCAGACGTCGCCGCCGCGGCGCATTATCTTCGTACGCTCGGTCACGCCGCGCAGGAAGCCGTCTTCGCCGACTTCGCATATGCCGCGCGCGACGGTGCCGTTTTCGGAGAGCGTGTTCGCGACGCCGTAGCCGACCATGCAGTAATCGGAAACGCCGTCCGCTTCATGCGTCCGCGAAAGCTGCTCAAAAAGCAGCTTATACGCCTCGGCGCCGTAGTAGTCGTCCGCGTTTATCACGGCGAAGGGCTCGCTGACGACGCCCTTCAGCGACATCACCGCCTGCCCCGTGCCCCACGGCTTCTTGCGCTCCGGCGGTACCTTCACGCCCGCGGGGATATTATTCGGGTCCTGAATGCAGTAATCGCATCTTATCGAGGACGGGATGCGCGACGAAACGCGCTCCTTGAACTCCTCTTCTATCTTCTCGTTGATAATAAAAACCACTCTGCCGAAGCCGGCTTTTATCGCGTCGTGAACGGAGTATTCGAGGATTATCTCGTCGCCGACGCCAACCGGCTCGAGCTGCTTGAGTCCTCCGAACCTGCTGCCGAGCCCCGCCGCCATTACGACGAGCGCCGGACGTATCACGGTTTCGTTCATTTCGCCGCCTCCGTTTTCCTCGCGCCGGGCTTTCTGCCGGCGATCGGGATGATCTTATACTTGCAGCTGAAATCGCCGCCCGGCTTGAGCGAAAGCACTCCCCTGCGCTTTCTGAAAAGCGTGCCCTCGTCCTCGCACTTGCCGATGCCTATCCACGGCTCGATGCAGACGTAGGGCGCTTCGCCCGGGTAGCGCGTCCAGAACGCAAGGTAGTTGAAGCTGTCGTCCGCTTCGACGCGGACGCCGCTGCCGGAAACGCGGCTGCGCAGCGTGCAGGAGCGCAGGTTCTCGTATATCAGCGCGTCGTTTGAGAAAAGCTCTCGTGTGAGCTTTATCACGCCGTCCTCGTCGACTCTGCGGCGGCGCGAGAAGTCGATGAACATATCCTCCGTCGTCGCCGGCACAGTCGGGTCGGGGCATTCGCCCAGCTCGATCTCGTAGTCCTCGAAGCTCTCGTTTATGCGCAGCGGCACGTTGAAGCCGGGGTGTCCGCCGTAGGTGAACCACATCTTGCCGTCGCCGATGTTCTCGACGCGGGAGATGACGGTAAGCTCGCCGTTCTCGACGGTGTATGTCATCAGGAAGCGGAAGCTGTAGGGGTATATCTCGCGCGTTTCCGCGGTGTCTTCTATCTTCAGCGTTATGCTGTTTTCGCTCTGCGCCTGGACGGAGAACTCCATCCGCTTCGCGAAGCCGTGAGAAGCCATCGGGTAGTCCTTGCCGTCGATGCGGATGACTCCGTTGCGGCTGCGCGCGACGACCGGGAAAAGTATCGGCGCCTGCTCCTTCCAGTAGCGCTCGTCGCCCTGCCAGAGATACTCCACGCCGTTTTTCATTACGGAGCAGAGCTCCGCGCCCTGCCTCTTGACTCGAACGGTCAGCTTGCCGTCCGTTATCGTGTGCACGGTGCTTTCCTCGGGCACGTTTTTCATAAACAATCTCTTTTCCGCGGCGGTGAGCTCGCATTTCGAAATCAGGTCGGGGCGGCTCTTCGCGGTCAGCACGATGCTCTCCCTGCGGCGCCAGCGGTCGATCTCCTTCTGGTTGCCGGAAAGCAGCACCTCCGGCACGCGCATGCCCTCGTACTCCTCGGGGCGCGTATACTGCGGGTACTCGAGCAGTCCGTGCTCAAAGCTCTCCTCCATATAGCTTTCGGAGGTCTTCAGCGTGCCGTCGAGCAGGCGGGAAACGGCGTCGATAAGCACCGCCGCCGGAAGCTCGCCTCCGCTGAGTATGTAGTCGCCGACGGAGATCTCTTCGTCGACGATGGTATCGATGATGCGGCGGTCGATGCCTTCGTAGTGACCGCAGAGTATCGCGATGTCGCCGCCCTTCGACAGCTCGTGCGCCTTCTTCTGCGTGAAGGGCTTGCCGTGGGGCGACATATAGATCAGCTTCGGGCGCTTCTTCGCCTTCCTGCACACCTCGGTGAAGCAGTCGAAGACCGGCTGCGCCTGCATGATCATGCCGAGCCCGCCTCCGTAGGGGTAATCGTCGGTACGGCGGTGCTTATCCGCGGTGAAATCGCGGATATTGAAGGGCACTATGCTGATTATCTTTTTGCTCTGCGCTCTACCGATGATGCTGTCGTCGAGCGCGCCCGTCACGAGGTGCGGGAAAAGCGACATAACGTAAAACTTCATATGTCAAACAACCCCTCCAGCGGACGGATGAGCATCTCCCCGCCCGCGATATCGACCGAAACGATGACCTCGGGAATCGCCGGAAAAAGCAGCTCTCGCTCGCCCTTGATGACGTAGACGTCGCGGCCGCCGGTCTGCAGAACGTCCGAAAGCCCGCCGTAAACCTCGCCGGTGTCGGCGTCCTTCACGGTCAGGCCGATCAGATCGGCCACGAAAAAAACGCCTTCATCGAGCTGATAGGCGTCTTTTTTTATATACGCCGAAGTCCCGACAAGCGTCTGCGCCGTCGGGAGATCTACGTCCTTCAATTTTACGATGAGCTGATTCTTCTGCGGAAACGCCCTTTCGACGGCGTACGGCTTTTTTTCAACGCCTAACCAAAGGGTCTCCGAATCCGCCAGAAACTCCGGTCCGTCGCAGAAAACGTTGAGCTTCAGCTCCCCTTTTATTCCGCGGACGGCAACGAACCTGCCGGCCTCCAAAAACTCATTCATAACGATCTTCCCATCGTGGATATTACGATCCCGCCGGAAACGGCGGGCGCGCGGCAAGCGCGGTCAGCGCCGGAACGTCAGTCGACGATCTCGACGGAGACCTTCTTATCCTCGCGGGTCGCGGCGGCGCGGAGCAGCGTGCGGATGGCTTTCGCGATCCTGCCCTGCTTGCCGATGACGCGGCCCATATCGCCGTCCGCTACACGCAGATAAAAGACGATGGTGCCATCCTCGGCGACCTGCTCCTCGACCTTGACCTCGTCGGGTTTCTCAACGAGACTCTGAGCCAGAGCGATAAGCAAATCCTTCATTATCGTTACCTCCTGTGGAGTAATTGCAACTTTGGGAAAAGCTTAATTACTTGATGATACCGTTCTTCTTCAGAAGCGCCTTGACGGTATCGGTCGGCTGCGCGCCGTTCTTGAGCCACTTTTCGACCTTCTCTGCATCGACCTTGACGTCAGAGGGCTCGGTCAGCGGATTATAGTAACCGATCTCTTCGATGAAGCGGCCGTCTCTCGGATATCTGGAATCCGCGACGACGATTCTGTAGAAGGGCTGTTTCTTCGCGCCCATGCGGCGCAGTCTGATTTTTACTGCCATTGTTGTTTGCCTCCATATAGTTTTATTTTTATAAATTCCAGTCCGGCGGGATCTGCCCGCCTTTTCTGAACTTACCGAATTTACCCTTGCCTGTGAACTTTTTCATAAGGTCTTTCGTCTGCTCGTACTGCTTGATGAGCTTGTTCACCTGCTGGACGTTGGTGCCGGCGCCGTCGGCGATGCGCTTGCGGCGCGAAGCGTTGAGGATCGAGGGGTTGGTGCGCTCCGCGGGCGTCATAGAAAGGATGATCGCCTCCATGCGCGGGAACGCCTTCTCGTCGATGGAGTTCTCGTCTATGCCCTGCGTGCCGGGCAGCATGCCGATGAGCTTCTTTATCGAGCCCATCTTCTTGACCTGGCGGAACTGCATAAGCATATCGTTGAGGTCGAACTTGTTCTTCTCGAGCTTGGCAAGGAGCTCCTCGCCCTGCTTCTCGTCGAACTCCGCCTCCGCCTTCTCGATGAAGGAGAGCATATCGCCCATGCCGAGTATGCGTGACGCGGCGCGGTCGGGGTAGAACGGCTCGAGCTCGTCGATCTTCTCGCCGACGCCGGTGAACTTGATCGGCTTGCCGGTTATGTGACGGACGGCGAGCGCGGCGCCTCCGCGGGTATCGCCGTCGAGCTTCGTGAGGATGACGCCGTCGATCTCGAGCTTCTCGTTGAAGCTCTTGGCGACGTTGACCGCGTCCTGACCGGTCATCGCGTCGATGACGAGCAGGATCTCGTGCGGCTCCGTACGGCGCTTGATCTCCGCGAGCTCCTCCATCAGCGCCTCGTCGATGTGAAGACGGCCGGCGGTGTCGATGAGCACCAGGTCGTTGCCGTACTGCCTGGCGTGCTTCACGGCGTTCTCGGCGATGCGCGGCGGATCCTTTGAGCCGTCCTCGGAATAAACGGGCAGGCCGTTCTTTTCGCCGAGCACCTTCAGCTGATCGATCGCGGCGGGACGGTAAACGTCGCAGGCGACCATCAGCGGACGCTTGCCCTGCTTCTTGAAATGCATCGCGAGCTTCGCGCAGTGCGTGGTCTTACCGGAGCCCTGAAGGCCGGCAAGAAGCACGACCGTGGGCGGCTTGTTGGAGAAGTTTATCTTCGCCTCGCTCTCGCCCATCAGAGCGATAAGCTCGTCGCGGACGATCTTGATGACCATCTGCACGGGAGTCAAGCTCTCCATGACCGCGGCGCCCTTCGCCTTCGCGCTGACGGAGGCGATGAAGTCCTTGACGACGACGTAGCTGACGTCGGCCTCGAGGAGCGCGAGCTTGACCTCGCGCATAGCGGTGTTGATGTCGCTCTCGTTCAGCTTGCCCTTGGAGCCGAGCCGGCGGAAAACGCTGTTCAGTTTTTGGCTCAAGCTTTCAAACGCCATCGTTACACATCCCAGGAATTCATTCTGTCAGCGAGTCTGCGCACCTGTGAAGCAAGCGGCTCGCGGACCTGTTTCGCGAGCTCGCAGAGCTCGGCGGCTATCTCGGCTCGGCGGCGGCGCGCCGCCTCTTCTCTTTCCATCAGTTTCAGCTCCTCCTCCGACTTCTCGAGGGACGCCTCGCCGCGCTTGATAAGGTCGCGGACGCCCTGACGGGTGATGCCGAGATTCTCTGAAACTTCGGCGAGGGAAAGATCGTCGTAGTAATATTGAAACATACACGCGCGCTGCTTTTCCGGCAGGAGCCCGCCGTAGAAATCGAGCAGGCGCGAGAAATAAACCTTGCGCTCCATATCAACGCTCCCATATCCGCAACGCCGGACGCTTTGGCGATACCGGCGAAACGCCGCGCTTGTGTAAAGCAAAAACCTTTACAGTGAGATTATAACCCCTTCCCCGCCCTTTGTCAAGAGGTTTTTTAAATAAGGCAGAACAAACGCCCCCGACGGGGGCGTTTGCATATGGTATGGATGAGGGTTACCAGAATACTCCGTATCTCTCGGCGAGGTACTCAATGTATTCCCATGTGAGATTGCCCTTGCCGACCGCAACACCGAGCCACTTGCCGTTGAAGGCCTCGAAAGCGACGTCGTTGATCAATCCGCCGTAGTCTTCGACCGTGAGCAGGCCGTATTCGGCGATATCCGCAGCCATCTTCGCTTCGTCGTAAATCATTCTGTCCGCATCGACTTCAAAGATGTTGAACAGACCGCTGATGCCGCCGGGCATCGAAAGGATATCGTTGGTGTAATAGCAGAGGTGTCCGAAAGTTACGGGGCTGTATACCTTGACGGTGCGTGTCTCTGTCCAGACGCTCTCGAGCGTCACGACGTTCCAATCGCGGAACACGGCGGAGCCCCGCTTGACGAAGCGGTGGCCGATATAATCGGTCATGGTATCTTCTGAGATATAAACGTATTTGCCGAGATCAAGATCAAAGAATCCGTGCTCGGAAACGACGCCGACGTCCGTTCCGTCGGAGAAGCAGGTGTGGATGACCGTGTATTCGGCCTCCGGATCGGAGTCTATGAACATTATCGGAGCGACGTCGCTGCTGCCGGTTTCGAGGTTCCAGACGAGGAGCAGTTCTTCGCCGGTTAGCTCTTCAACGGGCTTTTGCGTGCCGTCGGCGAGAGTGATAAGCGTGCCTTCGGTGATACAGTTGCCGCCGCCGGAAGCGCTGCTGCTGCTGTTGATCGTAACGTCGCCTGCGGGCATCTTGAAATAATAAGTACCCGCGGCGGTAGAAGTCGTCGTAGTCGTACACGCCTCGTTGGAATAACGCGTCACGTCAGTAGTATTGCCCTGCTTGATAGTGAAGGTCAAGCTGTTGCTTTGAGTATAACTCAGCTCAACCTTGACGACGCTGTTGTACGCTACCGAGCCGTTGTTGTTGACGGTCGTGCCGTTGACGGTGACCGCCGTGGAGCTGTTCGACGTGGAGATAGTGACCTTATAACTATTTACCGTCCACTGCGCGTGGATGGTGATATTCGCGGTCGGCGTGTAGGACGCGCCGCCGTTGCCGATCTTCGTTCCGCCGGAGGTCTCGGTGTACCAGCCGTTGAAGGTATAGCCCGTGCGCGTGGGCGTCGGGAGCGTGACAGAGCCGTTATCGCCTGCGGAAGCCGAAGCGGGACTGACCGAGCCGTCGTTAGCGTCATAGGTTACGGTATACGCAGTCCACTGGGCGTAGAGCGTAGTGGGTTCGGTGGGCACGTAGGAAGTGCCGGCATTGCCGACCTTCGTTCCGCCGGAGGTCTCGGTGTACCAGCCGTTGAACGCATGACCCGCCCGGGTCGCCGTCGGTAGCGTGATAGGCGTTACGTTATCGTAAGTAGCCGAATTGGTACCGGCAGTGCCGCCGTTACCGTCAAAGGTTACAGGGATGTTATCCGACCACTGAGCGAAAAGCTCAATATTCGCGGTGGGGACGTAAGAATCGCCCGCCGCGCCGATCTTTGTGCCGCCCTCCGCGGCGGTAAACCAGCCCTCGAAGGTCTTTGCGCCGTTTGCTGCCGTGGCCAACGTTAACGCCGTGCCCTCGTATATAGCGCCGTAAACAGTATCGCCTGCGTACTCAATAGAATCAGCGGTGACCGTGCCGCCATTCGTCATATTATAGATAACATAATACTTCGGCGACCAGTGCGCGTAATAAGTAGTATCATCAGACGGCATAGTGAAGGACGCGCCGGCGTTACCGATTCTCGTTCCTTCGCCATCTTCCGCAGTGTACCAACCCTCGAGCCAATACATCGTAGAAGTTGACGTCGGCAACGTCTGATTTGTGCCGACACCTGCGGAAATCGGAGAAACCGCGCTGCCATTTCCGGCATTAAACGTTACGGTTACGTTCTTCACCCAGATTGCATAGAGCGTAGTGGTGCTGCTGAAGGTCATATTCGCTCCCGCGTTTCTCGCGGTTCCGGTGCCGTCCGCCTTCGTATTCCAGTTGAGGAAGGTGTAGCCATCGCGCGTCGGAGTCGGCAGCGTCGCGGGTGAAGTGCCGGTATACGCGGGCGAAACCGTACCGCCCTGCGCGTCGTACATCAGGAATCTATTCGTCGAAAGGTTGCTCAAACTGTAGTTCGTAGAATCCGTCGTCGATGTGAAACCACGCTTGCCGTAAGTTACCGCGACGCCGTTGCGACCGGTATAGGTATAAGAAGTTACGTTCCACGTCGCGGCGGTCGGGTTGTTATAATTAACGCTTCCGCACATATAGAACTTGTTATCATACTTTTTGAACTCAAGCGTACCGGAGTTGTACGGCGCGGCGCACTTGATGACCAACTTCGTCCCATCCGGGAAGTTGATCGTAAAGCCGGTCTTGTTATCGCTGTCGGCGACGACGGAGGCGATGCTATTGAGGAACGCCGCCTGATTGCTTCCGTCAAGGACGGTATAAGGATTTCCGTCGTCGTCGTAATCAGTAATGGTCATATAGTCAAATATAGGAGCGGCAGGCTTATAGTCAGGGTCCCCAAAACGTCCTGCCGTACCCCAAATCATAGCACCGTTGACCTGCGAAACGGCAATAACGGCGTTAGGCGCAACCTTTTTAACCGCAACGTTGACTTTTATCGTCTTTATATAATTAACGGTAGTCGAAGTTCCGAGAACCTCATCATAAACCGTGACGCCGTTATACTGATAAGATATCGTATACTCGCCCGCATCGTTGAAGGTTATGTTGTTATCCGTAACGGCAATGGAGGCGCCGGACAGTTTATTGACGCAGGTTATCGATGAAAGCGCTATCGGATCCGCTCCCTGATACTTTTTGAAGGTCTGGTAAGCGGAGGCGTTAATCGTCTTGCTGCCGCCTTGCAGGAACTGAATCTGCAGCACGCCGTAGGAATCCTTATAGCAGTGGTTATCACCGCCGGCGGCTACGTTATCGCCGGAGGGGACGGACCACGTGAATACAGGATCATACGGCTTCTGCGAAGAAGGAACATACTCAGGCTCGGTATAGCTCGTCTCAAGCATAGACGAATCGGTATTCACCATCGTGTAAACATATCCGCTTTGTCCTAAAAGCGAAGCCGTCATACCGGAGTAATTCCTTTTATCAAGACGGTTATCAATAATATCTCCGGCGCCAACGTTAGCCGTCAAAGATACAATGCCGGTGTTGACGTACTTTCTGCTGCCGGATGTAAACTGATAATTAGAATAAGTGCTGCCGAACATAGCGTTCTTTAACGTAGTAGCGTTTGGGTTGCTCATAGTCGTATTATCGGCTACAAAGTTATGCTGATCAAGGGTGCCGTTTATGGTAATAGTCGAGCCAGCGGAGCAGTCAAGACCGAATACAATACCCAAGCTGTTCTGCGTATTAACTGTTGTCACGTTCTCGACCGTCACGCTGCCGCTCTTAATCTCCATATTACACATCAAACCGCCGGAAAGGACGGTATCGGAAACGACTCCGTCACTCTTGATACGCAGCGGAGACGAGGCGCCGGTGATCCGACAGTTGCTGATATAGCTCGTTCCGCCTTCGCAAAGCACCGTCGAGCCGTAATAATCGTTATTGTAATTGCCTTGATACGTGGTGAAAGTCGGACCGATAATGATCGCGTTATCTATAGAGGAGTTAATAAGGCTAATGATACCGTGGCCCTTAGTGCTGATATTGCTGCCGGTGCAGTCTATCTCAAAGCCGTTGCCGTAAATGCTTTTAGCGTTAAGATAAAGAGCCGGATTCGTGCCGCTGCTCGCGCCGGCCTTGACGTTGCCGAGCAGAACGATATTCGCGCCGCTGCTCAGCGTCGCGTTCTCGACGAAGTTATTTCCGGTGACGACCTCGAGATTGAGGGTATAGGCCTCGCCGTCGCCCTCTTTTATGGTAACGCTAACCGGGCCCTCGCCGGTGAACTTGAGGGTCGACTGCGTCCAATCGGACGTGTTCTTTGTATAAACGCACTGCGCGTTACTGCCGGATTCGAGATTCGTGCCGACCGAGGCGCTGTAAACGCTCGCAGCGCCGGAGCCCAATGCCGATTCGACCTTGATCTTGACGTTGGCGGGATCTGGTACCGCACGCTGCTCAACAGCAAACAGCGAACCAAGCTTGACGGTGTTGCCGTTGCCGACGCGGTAGAGATAGGTATCGGTATGCGCGAGGTTGGCGGAATGAGTGAAGGTATTGTATGTAACGGGCCCCGGATTTGAAGCCGTTATCGTGTTTCCGGTTGACGTGACGGTCTTCTCAAAAAGCGCATACGCAGACGTCGCTATGAAAACAAGACAAAGAAACACCGCGATAAACGCCAACGCCACATGAAGCATCAACGTTTTCCCCGGCAGTTTTTTGCCTTCTTCAGGTACTTTATAAGTATTTATAAAGCGTTTTATCACACCGATTCTCCTTTTGCGTGCATAAACAAGCAGTTCGCCGCGCCGCGGGGCGTTACCCTCAACGGCACCGGCTCCGGAACGCGCGAAGGCGTTCGTGCGCTCCGGAGCCGG
>JAFRVI010000017.1 GCA_017438525.1 Clostridia bacterium | reverse complement strand
TTGACGCAGAGCTCGCCGACGTCGCCCTGTTTGACCGGCTCGCCGTGTTCGTCGACTATCTTTATCTGCCAGCCGTAGCCCGCCTTGCCGATCGCGCCGACCTTGTGGATATTCTCCACGCCGAGGTGTACGCAGCCGGGGCCGATGGACTCGGAGAGGCCGTAGTTGGTGTCGTATTCATGATTCGGGAAGACCTTCTTCCAGCGGCGGATCAAGCTCGGCGGAACGGGCTGCGCTCCGATGTGCATAAGCCGCCACTGCGAAAGCTCGTATTTGCTCAGGTCGATCTCGCCGCGGTCGATCGCGTCGAGGATGTCCTGCGCCCACGGCACGAGCAGCCAGACGATCGTCGCCTTCTCGTCGCTGACCGCCTTGATGATCCATTCCGGCTTTATGCCGCGCAGGAGCACCGCCTTGCTGCCGGAGTAGAGGCTGCCGAACCAGTGCATCTTCGCGCCCGTGTGGTAAAGCGGCGGGATGCAGAGGAAGCAGTCGCCGCGCTGCTGGCCGTGGTGGTTCTGCTCGACCTTCGCGGAGTGGGTCAGCGAAGCGTGCTTGTGCAGTATAGCCTTCGGGAAGCCGGTGGTGCCGCTTGAGAAGTATATCGCGGCGAAATCATCGTCCGTCAGCTTCACGTCCGGCTTCGCCGCCGGCATATCCTTGACCAGATGCGAATACGGCTCCGCGAAGCCGGGGCAGCCGTCGCCGACGAAGATGAAGTCCTTTATGCGCGGGATGTGCTCGCATATGCTCTCCAGACGGCCGATGAACTCGCTGCCGAAAACGATGGCGTCGCAGTCGGCGAGCTCAACGCAGTATTTTATCTCGTCCGCGGTGTAGCGGAAATTCAGCGGCACGGCGATGCTCCCCGCCTTGAGTATGCCGAAATAGACCGGCAGCCATTCGAGGCAGTTCATCAGCAGGATGGCGACCTTCGCGCCCCGCAGACCGCGCTCGATGATGAGGTTGGCGAAGCGGTTGGCGTGTTCGTCGAACTCGCGCCAGGTCATCTCGCGGCGGTAGCTCTCGGCGGTCGGGTTCTCGACCAGCTCGTATTCGCGCCAAGTGACGCGCTTTTCGCGCAGCTCCGGGTTTATCTCGACGAGCGCGACCTCGCCGCCGTAGAGCGCGGCGTTTCTTTCAAGCAGTTCGGTGATGGGCATTTTTATCAAACCTTTCGGCGGACGGAGAGTCCGCGTATTTTTACAATTGCGAAAGCGCGTCGGAAACGACGCTTTCGAGTTCGGAGTAAGTTTCCACGAGGCCGCCGCGGCGGCGAAGCTCAGCGGCGCCGCGCATTCCGCGCAGGTACCAGCCCGCGTGGGTGCGCGCCTGGCGCAGCGCGAGAAACTCGCCCTTCTGCTCAACGGCGAGCCGCGTCTGGCGCAGAAAAAGCTCCAGCCGCTCGGCGTCCGACGCAGGCGCTCCGCCCGCGATCTCGCGGAATATCAGCGGATTGCCGAGCGCTCCGCGCGCGACCATTACGACGGCGCAGCCGGTGCGCGCGAACATTTCCGCGCAGTCGGCGGCGGAGTTCACCCCGCCGTTGCCGATGACGAATACGCCGTCTTCGGCGGCGCATGCCGCTATCGTTTCAAAATCGACCGGCGCGGAGTAGCCGCCCGCGCGGGTGCGTCCGTGGACGGCGACGGCGGCGACGCCGCATTCGCGCGCCATACGGACGTATTCGGGAGCGACTACGTGTTCGTCGTCCCATCCGGTGCGTATCTTGACGCTGACGGGCAGCGGCGACGCTTTGACCGCCGCTTCCATTATCCTGCCCGCGAGGGCCGGATTGCGCAGCAGCGCGGAGCCGTCTCCGCCTCCGGTTACCTTCGGCACGGGGCAGCCCATATTCAGGTCGATGAAGTCGGGCGCGTATTCGGCGGCGCGCTTCACGCCCTCCGCGATTATCTCCGGCTCGGAGCCGAAAAGCTGTATGCCGCAGGGGCGCTCGGCGTCCCTTATGAACATCAGCGCGGCGGTGCTTTTGTCCCCGTAGTGAAGCGCCTTCGCGGAGACCATCTCCGTGACGGTGCAGGCGGCGCCGGACTCGGCGCAGACGGTGCGGAAGGCGGAATCGCCCACCCCCGCCATCGGCGCGAGCACGGCCCTGCCGCGCAGGGACTCGAAGCTGAACATTCCCCTTACCTGCCGAAGACGAGCGCGGCGCACTCGCGCGCTATCGCCAGCTCTTCGTTGGTGGGTATGATGAAGGTGCGGACCGTCGCGCCCTCGGCGGAGATGTCGATCTCCTTGCCGCGGACGGCGTTCTTCGCCGGATCGATCTTGATGCCGAGGAACTCCAGCCCCTCGCAGACTCCGGCGCGGCAGGAGGCGTCGTTTTCGCCGATGCCGGCGGTGAAGACGACGGCGTCTATACCGCCCATCGCGGCGGCGTAGGCGCCTATGTACTTCTTGACCTGGTATCTGAACTCGTCAAGCACGAGGCGGGCGCGGTCGTTGCCGTCCTCGACGGCGGAGTGCAGGTCGCGCGAGTCGCTGGAAACGCCGGAAAGCCCGAGGAAGCCGGACTCCTTGTTGCAGAGGCGTACCATATCGGCGGGAGACTTGTTCTCCTTCTCCATTACTCTGAATATCGCCATCGGGTCGATGTCGCCGGTGCGGGTGCCCATGATGACACCGCCGAGCGGAGTGAAGCTCATGGAGGTGTCGACGGACTTGCCGCCGTCGACCGCGGTTATCGAAGAGCCGTTGCCGAGGTGGCAGGTGACTATCTTCAGCTCGGAAATATCGCGCCCCATCAGCTCTGCGCAGCGGCCGGCGACGTACTTGTGGCTCGTGCCGTGAGCGCCGTAGCGGCGTATGGCGTACTTCTCGGAGTATTCGTAGGGCAGGCCCAGCATGTAGGCGTAGTCGGGCATCGTCTGGTGGAAGGAGGTGTCGAACACCGCGACCATCGGCTTGTCGCCGAAGCACTTGCGGCACGCCCACATTCCCTGCGCGGCGGCGTAGTTGTGAAGCGGCGCGATCTCGCCGAGGTCGTAGATGCGCTGGATCTTCTCGTCGTCGAGGATGACGGGCTTCGGGAAAACCTCCGCGCCCTGAACGACGCGGTGCGCGATCGCGTCGATCTCGCCGGGGTCGGAGATGACACCGTATTCGCTGCCGGTAAGCAGCTCGATGACGGCTTCCATCGCCTGCTCGTGATTCGCCATCACTCTGTCGGCTTCGTAAACTCTGCCGTCGGAGGCGGTGTGCTTGAGGTGTCCGCCGATGCCGATGCGTTCGCAGAGCCCCTTCGCGGAAACGCTGCCGTCGTCCATGTTGATAAGCTGATATTTCAGGGATGAGCTGCCGGTGTTGACTACCAGAATAAGCATTTTATCTTTCTCCTGTTCATTATTTCCGCTTTCGCGAAATTTTTTTCATACTTTACTATTGTAACTCAAATTGAAATAGTTTACAATAGTTAAAGATAAAAAACTGCGCCGAAACCGGCGATTTTTCGGGAGACGCCAATGATAACGGGAATCATAGCGGAATACGATCCTTTCCACAAGGGGCACGCGTTCCTCGCCGCGAAGGCGCGGGAGGCGGGAGCCGACTGCGTCGCCGCCGTCATGAGCGGCAACGTCACGCAGCGGGGCGAGTTCGCCTGCTTCGGCAAGCGCGAACGCGTCCGCGCCGCGCTGGAATGCGGGATAGACCTCTGCGTTGAGCTGCCCGCGCCGTGGGCGTGCGCCTCCGCCGCCGACTTCGCGCGGGGCGGCGTTTCGCTGCTGCGCGCGTGCGGCGCGGACACGCTGCTTTTCGGCAGCGAAAGCGGCGACGCTGACGCGCTGAAGCGCGCCGCCGAAGCGGTGCGCCGCGCCGACGGAGAGGCCGTCAGGAGCGCGGTAAGGCGCGGGCTGACCTACCCCGACGCGCTCGCGGAGAGCGTCGGCAGCGAGGCCGCTTCCCTGCTCGCCGGGCCGAACAATCTGCTCGGGATCGAATATATCAACGCCGCCGCGGAGCTCGCGCCCGGAATGGAGATAACGACCGTAAAGCGCGCCGGCGCCGGACACGGCGAAGGAGAAAACGGCGGCTTCGCCTCCGCCGGCTTCATACGCGGGCTCGCACGCGAGGGAAAGGACTTCGTCCGCCTGCTCCCCGACGGCTGCGCGGAGATTTTCGCCGCCTCGCCGGTCTCCGACCCCGCCGCCGCCGACCGCACGCTGCTGCACCTGCTTCGCGGAATGAGCGCGGAGGATATCGCCGAGATCGACGGCGTGACCGAGGGGCTGGAAAACCGTATCGTCAAAGCCGCCGCCGAGGCGGAACGCTTCGCAGACGTCGCCGCGCTGGTCAAATCCAAACGCTACACGCTGGCGCGGATACGCCGCCTGCTGCTGCGCTGTCTGATCGGGATAAAGCGCGGGACGCTCCCGCCGCTGCCGCCCTACGTCCGCGTGCTCGGGCTGAACGGGCGCGGCGCGGCGCGGCTGAACGCGATAAAGAAGGATATCCCCCTGCTGACGAAGCCCGCCGACTTCGGAAAGCTCGGCGCGGACGGGCAGGCGGTGTTCGCGTATGAGCTGAAGGCCGCAGAGCTTTACGCGCTGACGCTCCCTCCCGCCCCCGCCGGCGCGGAGATGAGGTATACGCCCGTGGTGGTGAAATAACGTTCGCGAAGCGAACTCTTAACTGACGCGAAGCGTCATCATAGTTCTAAACTCATAACTATAAGAAACCCCCGCCCTTTCGGGCGTGCAAATCAGGAATACGCCGGTCTTAAAAAGGATCTTTTCGCGCCGGTCTGCGTTGAAAGCGCTCGGAATACATACAGTATTCCATCGCGCTTTCGCCTTGTCCGACACAAAAATCTCTCTTTTTAAAATGCGGAGCAGTTTTGAACGAGATGTTTATCGTTCAGGCAAAACAACAAAACAGCGGTCATACTTGATGTATGGCCGCTGTTTTTTGTGAAGCATGGGCGGGAAACAGCCGTTCAAAACCCGACTTATCCCTAATTTGCGC
>JAFRVI010000016.1 GCA_017438525.1 Clostridia bacterium | reverse complement strand
GTGCGTGCCGCGCTCGATTATCCTGCCGTGGTCGAGCACCATGATGACGTCGGAGTTCATGACGGTGGAGAGGCGGTGCGCGATGACGAAGACGGTCCTGCCCTCCATCAGCTTATCCATGCCGCGTTGAACGATCGCTTCGGTGCGGGTGTCGATGGAGGAGGTCGCCTCGTCGAGTATCATTACGGGCGGATCGGCGACGGCGGCGCGCGCGATGGAGATGAGCTGGCGCTGCCCCTGCGAGAGATTCGCGCCGTTGCCGGTCAGCAGCGTGTCGTAGCCCTCGGGCAGACGCGTGATGAAGTCGTCCGCGCCCGCGAGCTTCGCGGCGTTGACGCATTCCTCGTCGGTCGCGTCGAGGTTGCCGTAGCGGATGTTTTCCATGACCGTGCCGGTGAAGAGATTGACGTCCTGCAGAACGATGCCGAGCGAGCGGCGCAGGTCGGCCTTCTTGATCTTGTTTATGTTGATGCCGTCGTAGCGGATCTTGCCGTCCTCGATGTCGTAGAAACGGTTGATGAGGTTGGTTATCGTCGTCTTGCCCGCGCCGGTGGCGCCGACAAAGGCGACCTTCTGCCCGGGATTCGCGTAGACGGAAACGTCGTAGAGCACCTGCTTGCCCTCGATATAGGAGAAGTCCACGTCGAGCAGCTGCACGTCGCCGCGCAGGGGGGTGTAGGTGAGCGTTCCGTCGCCGTGGGGGTGCTTCCACGCCCACTTGCCGGTGTGCTCGGCGGTTTCGGTGACGGAGCCGTCGGGATTCTCGACGGCGTTGACGAGCGTGACGTAGCCGTTGTCCTCCTCCGGCTCCGCGCCCATCAGGTCGAAGACTCTGCCGGCGCCGGCGAGTCCCATCGCGATGGAGCTGAACTGCTGCGTGACCTGGTTGAGGTTGCCGGTGAACTGCTTGGTCATGTTGAGGTAGGAAACTATTATGCCTATCGAGAAGGGCAGACCGGAAATGCTGATATTACTCATGCCGGAGAGCAGGAAAAGCCCGCCGACCGCGGCGCATATGACGTAAAGCACGTTGCCGATGTTCATGATGACGGGGCCCATGCTGTTGGCGTAGCCGTGGGCGCGGTAGGCGTCGTGGTAGAGCTCCTCGTTCAGCGCGTCAAAGTCGGCGTTGGTCCTGTCCTCGTGGCAGAAGACCTTGACGACCTTCTGGCCGTTCATCATCTCCTGCACGTAGCCCTCGACCTTGCCGACGGACTTCTGCTGCCGCACGAAGTATTTGGCGCTGCCGCCGCCGATCTTCTTGGAGACGAAGAGCATCGCGGCGACTCCGACCAGAACGATAAGCGTCATATAGACGCTGTACCACAGCATGATGAAGAGCACGGTGACCACTATTATGCCGGAGCGCAGTATGTTCGGCAGCGACTGCGAAACGAGCTGGCGCAGCGTGTCGATGTCGTTGGTGTAATAGCTCATTATGTCGCCGGTCTTCTTGCGGTCGAAGAAGCGGATGGGCAGCGACTGCATATCGTCGAACATGGCGCAGCGCATCCTGTTGAGGAAGCCCTGCGTCATTATCGCGGCGACCTGGCTCTGCACCGTCATCAGCACGAGCGAAACGACGTAGAGCCCGATGAGCAGGAAGACGAGGGGCAGTATCTGCGTTTTCGCGACCTCCCAGGTCAGACCGTCCTTCAGCGCCTGAACGAGTATGTCGAGCACGCGCTGCTGGAATGTGGCGGGTATCGCGGTGACGAAGGCGGAGAGCAGCACGCATACGACCGTCAGCGTAGCATAGCCGGGGTACGCCTTGAAGAGCGCCTTGACTATCCTGCCGAAAAGCCCCTTCTGAACGGGCTGACGCGGTCCCTGCGGACCTCTCGCGCCTCTCGGCGCGGGCATACGGGAGTTACTCATCGAGATCACCCCCGTTCGTCTGCTGCTCGTAGATCTCGCGGTAGATGTCGCTCTTTTCGAGCAGCTCGTCGTGTGTGCCGACGGCGGTTATCGTGCCGCCGTCCATGATGATTATCATATCCGCGTCCATGACGGAGGCGACGCGCTGGGCGATTATTATCTTCGTCGTCTCGGGTATGTAGCTCTTGAAGCCGGCGCGTATGAGCGCGTCGGTGCGGGTGTCGACGGCGCTCGTGGAGTCGTCGAGGATGAGTATCTTCGGCTTTTTCAGCAGGGCGCGGGCGATGCAGAGGCGCTGCTTCTGGCCGCCGGAAACGTTCGTGCCGCCCTGCTCGATGTAGGTGTCGTAGCCGTCGGGGAAGGAGGTGATGAAGTCGTCCGCCTGCGCGAGCTTGCACGCGTCGACGAGCTCCTCGTCGGTGGCGTTTTCGTTGCCCCAGCGGAGATTATCCTTTATCGTGCCGGTGAAGAGCAGATTCTTCTGCAGCACCATCGCGACGGAGTTGCGGAGCGCGTCGAGGTCGTATTCGCGCACGTCCCTGCCGCCGACCTTGACGCAGCCCTCGCTGACGTCGTAGAGGCGGGGGATGAGCTGCACGAGCGTGGACTTGCCGACGCCGGTGCCGCCGATTATGCCGACGGTCATGCCGGATTCGATCTTCAGATCGATATCATCGAGCGCGTAGAGCTTCGCGGTTTCGGAATACTTGAAGCGCACGTCGCTGAACTCTATCGAGCCGTCCGGAACGTCATAGACGGGGTTCTCGGGATTGGTCACGGTGCGTTCCTCGTCGAGCACCTCGCTGATGCGGCGCGCGCTCTCGGCGGACATCGTGAGTATGACGTAGATCATCGAGAGCATCTGAAGCTGGATGAGTATCTGCATGCCGTAGGTCAGCATCGCGGTCATTTCGCCGACGTTGATGTAGCTGCCGGAGAACTTCAGCACGAGGTAGGAGCCGACGAGCAGCACGAATATCATATTGAAGTAGATGCATATCTGCATCAGCGGTGAGTTGATCGCGACTATGCGTTCCGCACGGGTGAAGTCGCCGCGGATATCCTCGGCGGCGGCGTTGAACTTCTGCTTCTCGAAGTCCTCGCGGGCGAAGCCCTTGACGACGCGCATCGCGGAGACGTTCTCCTCGACGGATTCGTTCAGCCGGTCATACTTGCGGAAGACGCGGCGGAAGGCGGGCATCGCCTTCTTGGCGATCATGATGAGCCCGAAGACGAGGAAGGGGATTATCAGCACGAGCGACGCGGCGAGCCAGCCGCCCATGATGAACGCCATGATAATGGAGAATACAAGCATCATCGGCGCGCGGACGGCGATGCGGATTATCATCATGAACGCCATCTGCACGTTGTTGACGTCCGTCGTCATACGCGTGACGAGGGAGGAGGTGGAGAACCTGTCGATATTCGCGAATGAGAAGCCCTGAATGCGATGGAAAAGATCGTGCCGCAGGTTTTTCGAGAAGCCGGCGGACGCCTTCGCGCAGGTGAGTCCCGCGAGGCCGCCGCAGGCGAGCGAAGCGATCGCCATGACGAGCAGTATCGCGCCCATCCTGATGACGAAGCCCATTTCGACGCCGTTCTGTATGTTGTTGACGAGCCGCGCCGTGACGAAGGGGATAATGCATTCGATTATCGCTTCGAGCACGATGAAAACGAGCGTCAGTATCGTCGGGCGCTTGTATTCGCGGATGCTTTTGGAGAGTTTTCGGAGCATCTTTCTGTCCTTTCTGTTTTTTGCAAACGTATTACCTCATTTTTACATATCCTATATTATAGGTATATTATTTTTTAATGTCAATGAAATTTTTGTAAAAAAACGCGCCGCCTTCGGTTGAAGGCGGCGTTTGGTTCCGGTTGACTCCTCGTGAAAAACAATTATAATAGAAAGTGACGGAAAAAATAAGGATTTTCCGCCGCCCGTTCGTATAAGGGGTGAAAGGGCGAAGACGATTCCGATCAGAAGGAGGGCTGCAAATGGACGACTGCGCCGCCAAATACCGACGTTACCTCGAAGGCGACAGAGACGCCGCGGCCGGGATAATGGAGGAATTGTTTTTCGGCCTTGTATTCTTCGTCGACCGTTACGTCGCCGATATCCACACCGCGGAGGATATCGCGCTCGACGTTATGAGCGACCTCTTCGTTTATAAGAAATTCAACTTCAAAGTCAGCCTGAAGACCTACGTTTATATGCTCGGCAAGAGCCGCGCCCTCGACTGCATAAGGCGCCGCAGGAGGGTAACGTTCACGGAGCTTTCCGAAGCGGAGAACGCGGCGGAGCAGGCGGAGCTCGAGGAGAAAGTGCTCGCCGACGAGCGCAAGCGCGAGCTTAACGCCGCGCTCGGCAAGCTTCCGGAGGAAATGCGCGTCGCCGTACACCTCGTCTACTTTGAGGATATGACCTACGAAGAGACCGCGAAGGTGATGAAGAAGAGCAAAAAACAGGTCGATAATCTTATATATCGCGCCAAAAAGGAACTTCGTTCCCTCTTGGAAAAGGAGAATCAGATACTATGAAAGATATTTCCGAATATACGAACGAGCTTTATAAAAGGATAGACGAAAAAACCGAAGCAACCGGTGAAAGCCGGCACGTAAGACCTTGGATGAAATGGGCGGCGGCCGCGGCGTTCGTCGTGGTAGTCGCGGGCGCGCTCGTCGCGCTGAACGTGACCGGCGCGTGGCGCAGCGGCGTCATCGCTTCCTCCGGAAGCGGAAGCGTCGGGAGTGAAGACGGCAGCATCTCCACCGACTACGGAACAAATTACCCGCCCGTGCCCGCCTCGGACAGTCCCCGGACCGATCCCACGCCGCCCGACCCGTCGGAAGCTCACGGCGGGGACAGAGAAAGATGGGCTGGTTCCAAATACTTGGCGTATGACGATTCGTTGGATAAACTTACATCATTCGGTACACGTTGGGGCAATTATATTCTTGAACAGACCGGCGCCGAGAGTCTCGACGCTTTGTGGAAGAGCGTCTGGGGAGGCGTAAAGTATGGAAACGTAGCGCCGTACAGCATAATTGAGATCGTCGAAGAGTTGAATATCCCGAGGGAGAAGTTTGTTGAACTGAATAACGAAAACATTGAGGCGGTACGTGCAAACATCCGTAAAAATGGTTTGCTTTCCGGGTTTTCAACGGAAGAAGAGATGATATACTTTTACTACTTTACCGACGAAGAGATCGACATCATCTATTCCGGCGACAAAAAGCGGATAGCCGAGGCGTTCGCGAGTCCCTGGGCGGTAGTTGCGGAGGATTGGGAGATCTATCCGATTCGCTGGTTGCTCAACAATTCCGCTTCGACCTATAAGGAAAAGCGTATTCCGGTCGACGCTCTCGAAACGGTGGTTGACAGGTACCTCAACGAAGAGCGATATTGCTGCCTTAACGACGATGAAATAAGCACGCTCCTTGCCAACGTTGAGGAATACAAGAATATGCAGTAGCTTTTCATTTCCCCCGGCGCCGCTTGGATGCGGCGCGAAAAAAGCCCCTCCCGCGCGGGAGGGGCTTTTCGTATTCGTTTTTGCGTTTTATTACAACGCCTTTATCAGCGCGTCGACGTCTTCGGGGTTCGTCGCCCAGCTCGTCACGAGGCGGAGGGCGGTGTGCTCCGCGTCGGTGCGCTCCCAGACCTCGCAGGCGACCTTTTCGCGGAAGGCGGTTGCCGCGGCGTTCTCCATGACGACAAATATCTGATTCGTCGGCGAGTCGATGAGGAACTCATAGCCCTTTTCGCGCAGCGCCGCCTTTATCCGCGCCGCCGCGTCTATAGCGTTTTGCGCTATCTTGAAATAGAGCCCGTCGGTGAAGAGCGCGTCGAACTGCAGGCCGAGCAGCCAGCCCTTCGCGAGCATCGCGCCGCGGCGCTTATAGAGCGTGACGAAGTGCGCGGGCGCGCACTCCTTTTTGAAAACGACGGCTTCGCCGAAGAGCGCGCCGACCTTCGTCCCACCGATATAGAAGACGTCGCAGAGGCGGGATATATCCGCGCCCGTGACGCCTCCGGCGGCGAGCCCGTAGCCGAGCCGCGCTCCGTCAAGGAAGAGCTTCATCCCGTATTCGTCGCAGACGGCGCGGAGCGCTTTCAGCTCGTCGAGCGTGTAGAGCGTGCCGTATTCCGTCGGGTGCGAGATATAGACCATACCGGGAAATACCATATGCTCGTGCGCCTCGTCGGCGTAGAAGCCGGCGCAGAGCTTTTTGACGTCTTCGGCGGCGAGCTTGCCGTCGTGATGCGGCAGGGCGAGTATCTTGCGCCCGCAGGCCTCGACCGCGCCGGATTCGTGCACGTTGATGTGGCCGGACGCAGCGGCGACGACTCCCTGATACTGCGCGAGCACGGAGTCGATGACGATCGCGTTCGTCTGCGTGCCGCCGACGAGGAAGTAGACTTCGGCGTCGGGGCAGGAGAAGGCGGCGCGGATCTTATCCTTAGCGGCGGCGCAGAGCGCGTCCTCGCCGTAGCCGGTCATTTTCACGAAGTTGTTTTCGCCGAGGCGGCGCAGTATTTCGGGATGCGCTCCCTCGCAGTAGTCGTTGACGAATGAAAGCATGGGTTTCTCCTTTCGCGTCATATCGCGGGTTCGGCCTCCGCCTCCGCTTTCTGCGGAGCCGCGTCGAGCAGGCGGTTTTTCAGTCCGGCGTGTTTATAGTAGATCAGCGTCGCGGCGCTGCATACGAGCCAGCCGGCGGGGTAGCCGAGGATTATCGGCAGTTCGGTGTATGAAATATAAGTCGAGAAAATGAAAAGATACGCCTGACGGAACAGCACGAAGGACGACAGCATTATTATCATCGGCACGCGGCTGTTGCCGCTTCCGCGCAGGGCGCCTGCGAATATCTGGTTGACGCAGCAGAGGACGTAGAAGGGGGATATCCACCGCAGCATCATCGTGCCGTATTCTATGACTTCCGGCTTGTCGTTGAAGAAGGCGGTCAGCGACGGCGCGAAGGCGATCACCGGTATCATCAGCACCGCCGTGGAGAGCACGGAGGCGAAAAGCGCGACGCGCACGCCCTTCTTCGCGCGCTCCTCGAGCCCGGAGCCGAGGTTCTGGCCGACGAAGGTGGTCGACGCCAGCGCCAGCGACTGCATCGGGAGCAGTATGACCTGGTCGATCTTGCCGTAGGCGGTCCAGCCGCCCATGCAGTCGGCGCCGAAATGGTTGATGTAGCCCTGCACGAAGACGTTGGAGAACGCCGTCACCGCCATCTGCAGCGCGGCGGGCAGGCCGACATTGAGTATCTTCTTCATCACCTCACTGTCGAAACGGAACGCCTTCGCGGTCAGCTTGACGCAGGAGTCCGTCCGCGTCAGCGTCAGCAGCAGGAGCAGCGCGCTTATCGCCTGCGCGATTATCGTCGCGTAGGCGACGCCTTCGACGCCGAGCCCGAAGACGAGCACGAAGAGCAGGTCAAGCCCCGTGTTCAGCAGCGCCGACAGCACGAGGAAGAGGAAGGGGCGCGTCGAATCCCCGACGGCGCGGAGTATGCCGGAGAACATATTGTAGAGCATCAGTCCCGTGATGCCCGCGAAGTATATCGTCAGATACGCCGTCGATTCGGGCAGCACCTCCGGCGGCGTGGACATCGCCTTCAGCATCAGCGGCGTGAAGCCGATGCCGACGCCGGTGAAGACCGCGCCCATCGCCAGCGTGATTATAACGGAGGTATGCACCGTCTTTTTCACCATATCGTAGCGCTTCGCGCCGTAATACTGCGAGATGACGACTCCGGCTCCGCTGGAGAGCCCCATGAAGAAGCCGATGAGCATATTTATTATCGGGCCGACCGTTCCGACGGCGGAGAACGCCTCGTCGCTGACGTAGTTGCCGACGACCCAGGTGTCCACGGTGTTGTAGAGCATCTGGAATACGTAGCCGATCAGCAGCGGCAGGGCGAAGGTTACGAGATGCTTTGTTATCCCGCCCGTCGTCATATCGCGGTCGCCCGCGGTTATGAGTCCCTTGAGTTTCACGAAACGCCTTCTTTTTATGTCTTTGCGGGTATTGTAGCATATAAAAACGCCTATTTCAATAGTAAATGAAAAAATTGACACCGCGCGTATTATGTGGTAAAATGTATTCGTGTTAATTTGGGTAAATGTTGGGAGAAGGATTATGAAGAAATCCTGCGTAAAAGGACTTATCTCGCTGATCTGCAACGCGGCCGCGGCCGCGCTGACGATAATCTGCGTCGTCGGTTTTTTCACTACCGGCGGTCAGGGAAATATGGAGGCGCCCGGCTTCGTCTGCTTCCGCTACTTTACGGTCAATTCGAACGTGCTCGCGGCGGTCTCCGCGCTTTTCGCGCTGCCGTGGTCGGTCAGCGCGATGCTCGGCAGCAACAGGGCGATGAAGCACCGCGTTCTGATCTTCAAATACGTCGCCGTCTGCGCGACGACGCTGACGATGCTGACGGTGCTGTTCCTGCTCGGGCCTAAGTACGGCTACGGCGCGATGTTCGAGGGCAACAACCTCTATATGCACCTTATAACGCCGCTGCTGATGCTCCTCTCGCTTGTCTGCACCGAGAATAAGGGCAATATCTTCTTCCGCGAAACGCTTTACGGGCTTATCCCGACCGTGATATACGGCGTCGTCTACGGCATGGAGGTGCTTGTCCTCAGGAACTGGGAGGATTTCTACGGCTTCAACGCGGGAGGAAAATGGTACATATTCTTCCCGGTGATGTTCGCGGCGTCCTATCTGATATGCGTTATCGTCCGCACGCTCCACCGCGTGAGCTGCGGGATAAGGAGATAAGGAGATAATTCCGAAGGGGGAGGGCGCATGCTGCTGAAGCGGCCGATGCTCGCGGCCGGAGCCGCGATAATGCTTTCGCTTCTGCTGCTGCCGGCAGGATGGCTCTGGCTCGGTGCGGCGGCGGTATGCTTCGCGGCGTTCTTCTTCTGCGGCAGGCGTTTCCGCTTCACGCTGCTCGCTCTGCTCTGCGTTTTCGCGGGCTCCGGCGCGTGGGGACTTCTGCGCGCGGAGGTCGCCGACTCCCGCGCCGCGCGTTTCGACGGCAGGACCGCCTACGTGGAAGCGTACGTCTGCGAGCTTCCGCGCAAAAGCGAGTTCGGCGCGACCTACACCCTGCGCCTGCGCAGTATGACCGTCGACGGCAAAACGTACGAAACGAACGATAAGGCGCAGGTCTGGCTGAACTCCGGCTTCGAAGCGGATTATTACGACGTCTTGAAATTCACCGCGCACGTCGACGCGATCCCGTCGCTTGAGAGCGGCGGCGGCGCGCTTTACCGGCTGAACGCCTCCGAAAAGCCGCACGTCGCCGGCAAGGCGGCGCGCACGCCGTATTACTACTGCCTGACGCTGAAAAAGTATATGCTCGGCAAGCTCGCCG
This sequence comes from Clostridia bacterium, assembly GCA_017438525.1. Lineage (NCBI taxonomy): Bacteria > Bacillati > Bacillota > Clostridia > Clostridia bacterium. Next base: position 21,966 of record JAFRVI010000016.1, on the reverse strand, counting down.
CGGACGGCGAAAACGAACGCTCCGGTCTGCTTTCCGCGCTGCTGCTCGGAGACAAAAGCGGCATAGACGCCGATACCGAGCTCGCCTTCCGCAAATGCGGAGTTTCGCATATAACCGTCGTTTCCGGACTGCACGTGGTCACGGTGACGATGTTCCTGTTTGAGATAATGCGGCGGTTTACGAAAAGGCCGCCGGTGATACCCGCGCTCATACTCGTCTGGCTGCTGGCGGCGCTGACGGCGTTCTCGCCTTCGGCGGTCAGGGCGGCGTTTATGCTTTCGATCGTCCTCTGCGCGACCTTCTTCGGCAGGGAGGGCGACGGGCTGAACTCGCTCGGCGCGGCGGTTTTCGTGATGTGTCTGATCTCGCCCTCCGTCGTGCGCGACGTCGGCTTTCTGCTCTCCGTTTCCGCGACCGCGGGACTGCTCGTCATCGCGCCGCGCATCCGCGGCAGGATGATGAAGGGGATGAAGGCGGAAGAAAGACCGCGCCCCGTGCGCGGGCTGATCGCGGGCTTTTCGGAGATAATCGCGCAGTCGGTCGCGGCGTGGCTCGCCACGCTGCCGGTGACGGTGCTCGTTTTCGGGAGCGTTTCGCTCATTTCGCCGCTGGCGAACCTGCTGGTGCTCACTCCGGCGGCGCTGACGCTCACGCTCGGGCTTCCCGCGGCGACGCTGCCGTGGATAGGCGTCGGCTTCCTGCGCGTAGCGGGGGTCGGAGCCGGCTGGCTGATATGGGTGACGAAGGCGCTCGCCTCGCTGCCGTTCTCGTATTCTTACGTCGCCTACCCGTACTTCGCGGTGGCGGCGCTCGCGGCTGTCGCCGCGTATATCGCGTTCAGACGCGGGCGGCTGCGCGGACTCACCGCGGTCTCGCTTTCGCTCGCCGTGCTGCTCAGCGGCGTCTGTGCTAACGCATACGCGGAAGAAAGCTGCGTGCGCGTCGACTCGGTCTACGCGGGCGTCGGGCAGGCGGACTTCGTCTCCTGCGGAGGCAAGCGCGTGCTTTACGTTTCGGGTCTGCCCGAGAGCTCGTTTCCGGGCGTGCTGAACCGCGCGGGCTACGTCGGGGTAATCTCCGCCGACGCGGTCGTCGCGGGCGACCTCTACTCCGTCCGCGCCGCGAAGCGCCTTGCCGAGCGGCTCGGCGCCGGAGCGCCCTTCGTGCCGGAGGGCTGCGCCGAAAGCGGCGTCGCGCCGGTAACTTCGAGCGAAGCGCGGCTCGGCCCGTCTTCGCTGACCCTCGTTTCGGACGGCGGCATACTCGATATGTATCTGACCTGCGGCGGAACGCTCGCGGCCTTCACGGGAAGGAACCGCGCCCGCAATTCGCCCGACGCGGTCTTCTCCCGCCTCGGCTACGCGGGAAGTCCGGCGCTGCTCGTGACGGGGCGCCCGTCCGACTACGGCGGGGAAAAGGCCGCGAAAACCCTTTACTCGATAGACGGCGGCGTCGTCACGCTGCTGATAGATAACGACGGTATAAGACAAGGATAAGGAACGCTTATGAGAAGGATCGACTCGGACACGCTGAAAAATATGATCCGCCGCAAAGAAGCGGGCGGCGCGATCGTGCTCTACGGGCAGGAGGACTACCTGAAAAACCTCTCCGCCGAGCGCGTCGTTTCCGCATACGTCGAGGAGTCGGCGCGGAGCTTCGACTTCACGGAGCTTTACCGCGAGCTTGACGTCGGCCGCCTGCGCGATCTGACCATGGCGCTGCCGATGCTTTCGGAAAAGCGCGTGATACTGCTTCGCGATCCGGATATCTACTCCGGCGGCGACGAGCAGGCGGAGGCGCTCGCGAAGCTCATCGCGGAGCTTCCCGACGAATGCGTGCTGATCTTCGTCTTCATCTCCGAGCCGCTTTCATTCGAGCAGCCGAAGGGGCGTACCGACCGCAAGGTGACGCGCGCGCTGAAGGTGTTCGACGGCGCGACCGCCGTATCCTGCGACCGCCTCCCGCCGGACAAGGCGGAGGTGTGGATAACCTCGCTGCTTTCGGAACGCGGCGTAGGCATAGACAGACGCGCCGCGCGGAAGCTCGCCGAGATCTGCGCCGGCGACATGTACGCGATAAAGAACAACGCCGAGATCCTCGCCGCGTCCGGCAGGGACACGGTGACCGAGGATATGCTCTCCGTAGTCACCTACAACACCGTCGAGGAGGACTCCTTCCGCCTCGCGGACGCGATCGCGGACGCGAAGTACTCCGAGGCGTATTCGATAATAGACGAGCTCGCCGCGACGAAGGCGGACCCGCGCGAATTCATGCCTACGGTACTCAGCGGCTTCATCGCCATGTACCGCGTCGCCGTCGCGAAGGAGAGCAAAGGCGGCTGGAGCAGTCTCGAGGGGCAGTTCACTTATATCAAATCCAACTACCCGCTGAAAAAAGCGGCGGCGCGGCTGAAGGGCAGACCGACGGAGTATTTCCGCCGCGCGATACTGCTCTGCGCCGACGCGGAACGCCGTCTGAAGCGCGATTTCGCGGGATTCGAGGTCTATTACGAGCTTATCGGCGGCCTCGCCGCGCTCGGGGAGAAGAAATGATAAAACTGAAACAAGCCGTCGTCGTCGAAGGGCGCTACGACAAAGCGCGCCTGGCAAATATCTTCGACGCTCCCGTCATCGAGACGGGCGGCTTCGGCATATACAAAAACGCCGCCAAGCGCGAGCTGATAAAAACGCTTGCGCGGGGCGACGGCATAGTGATAATCACCGACCCGGACAAGGCGGGCTTCCGAATCAGAAATTATATTAAGAACTTCTGCGCCGGCGGCAAGGTCTGGGACGTCTACCTGCCCGACGTACCGGGCAGGGAGCGCCGCAAGCGCGCGCCCTCGAAGGAGGGGCTGCTCGGCGCCGAAGGGCTGGACGACGCGGTCATAATCGAGGCGTTCCGCCGCGCCGGAGTCGGCGAAGGCGAGGGAGTCGAACCTTTCACGAAGGCGTTTCTGACCGGGCTCGGCGTCTGCGGCGGCGCGAACAGCGCCGCGCTCCGCGCTTCGCTCGCTCGGCGGCTCGGGCTGCCCGCGAACATGAACGCGAACACGCTCGCGCGGGTGCTCCCGCGGCTCGTGACGGCGGAAGAGCTCCGCGCGCTCGCCGCGGAACTCCGGAGGTAGCGTATGGCTAAGAAAAAAACCAAAACCAAAACCGCCCGCACGAAGAAGACGAGAAGATACGGAGTTCGCTACGCGGCGGACGGCGATACGCTGAAGGGGACGCTTCTCGGGCTGGCGATAGTGATCGCGTTCGTCGCCGTCATCGCCGGCATAATCTGGCTCTGCGGCGGCCTCGGCGGCGAAGGCGAAAGCGGCTCCGGCGGCTCCGTTGAAACGCCCGCCGCGGTAAGCGACGTCAAAGTCCACTTCATCGACGTCGGCAACGCGGACTGCGCGCTCATCGAATGCGCCGACGGCGCGATAATGATCGACGCCGGCGAATACGACGACTTCCAGAAGATAGCCGCGTACCTGAACGGGCGCGGCATCGAGCGTCTGAATTACGTTATCGCCACACACGCTCACGGCGACCACATGGGAGCAATGGACGACGTGATACTGAAATACAAGGTCGACGAGCTGATAATCCCGACCAAATCTGTGGACGAAAAGTTCTACAACGACGTGATAAAAGCCGCCAGAAACAGAAAGGTGCCGATGCGCACCGCCGCGCCGGGCGAAACATTGGCTTTCCCGACCGGAACGCTTGAGGTGCTCGACGACGGCAGCGACACCTCGGTCGGCGAGAGCGAATCGGAGGAGCTCAACAACAACTCCTACGTTCTGAAGTTCACCTACGGCGAAACGTCCTTCCTCTTCACCGGCGACGCCGAGAGGAAATACGAGCTCGAGATGCTTGACAAGGACGCGGCTCTCGACGCCGACGTGCTGAAGGTTTCGCACCACGGCAGCAACGACGCGACGTGCAACGACTTCATCAAGGCGGTGACGCCGAAGTACGCGGTCATACCCGTCGGCAGAGACAACAGCTACGGCCATCCGTCGAAAAAGACCGTTTCGCGCCTCCAAAACGCGGGCGCGAAGGTCTACCGCACCGACGAGTTCGGCGACGTAGTCGTCACGACGGACGGCAAAAAGATTTCGATAACTTACGACGGCGCAAACTGAAAGGGGAGGCCCGAATGAACGTAAAACCGAAGATAAGTTTGATAGGCAACGCGCACCTCGATCCCGTCTGGCTCTGGCGCTGGCAGGAGGGGCGCGGCGAGGTCATGCAGACCTTCCGCAGCGCGCTCGACCGCCTGCGCGAGTATCCGGATACGGTCTTCACCTGCTCCTCCGCGGCGTACTACAGGTGGGTAGAAGAGATCGACCCCGGTATGTTCGCGGAGATCCGCGAGCGCGTGAAGGAGGGGCGCTGGGTCCCCGTCAACGGCTGGTGGGTGCAGCCGGACTGCAACCTCCCGTCAGGCGAGAGCTTCGCGCGGCAGGCGCTTTATTCGCAGCTTTATTACTATGAGAAATTCGGCAGGATATGCCGCGTCGGATACAACGTAGACAGCTTCGGGCACAACGGCAATATGCCGCAGCTGGTGAAGCTCGGCGGCATGGGGTCTTACGTTTTCCTGCGCCCCGACCGCAAAGAGAACCCCGATATCCCCTTCGCGTTCAACTGGGAGGGGACGGACGGCACGACGATTCCGGCTTATAAGGTGCTCGATCTGTACTGCGTCAGCGGCGCGGAAAATATCGACTCCGCGCTCGCGGAGCTGACGCGCATAGGCGCGGAAGGCGGTCACGGCGTTATGCTTTTCTACGGCGTGGGCAACCACGGCGGCGGCCCGACCAAAGCCGATATAGAGCACCTTGAGGAGCTGAAAAAGAACGGTTTTTCCGAGCTTGAATTTTCCTCGCCGGAGGGGTATTTCGCGTCGCTCGGCTCCGCTTCGCTCCCGACGTGGAGGGGCGAGCTGCAGCACCACGCGAGCGGCTGCTACTCCGTGACGGGCATGATAAAGGCGCTCAACCGCCGCGCCGAGAATTCGCTTTACGCCTCCGAGGCGTTCGCGACTGTCGCGGGCGGAGCGGGCATGGGCGAAAAGACCGCCGATTACCGCGAAGCGTGGCGCGAGGTCTGCTTCAACCAGTTCCACGATATTCTCTGCGGATGCGCGATAAAAGAGGCGTACGTAGACGCCGCGGATTCCGTCGGCGGCGCGGTGAACGTTTCGGAGAAGCTTTATAACGAGGCGCTGCTGCGCGTTTCGCGCCGCGTCGATACCTGGCTTGACGGCGTCAGCGAGCCGCGCGAAAGGAACTACGGCAGTCCCTTCCCGCGCCCCTTCGTTGTCTTCAACCCGCTTCCGTTCGCGGTGAAAACGACCGTCCGCGTAAGCGGCGCGTCCAAGCGCGTGACGGACGAAAACGGAGCCGACGTGCCCTTCGGAAGCACGCGCTCCTCGCGCATGAACGACTCCCACCTCGACACCGTCTTCACCGCCGACCTGCCCGCGCTCGGCTACGCGACCTACTGGGCGACCGCCGACGCGGAGGCGCACGCGAAAAACGAAAAGCCCGCCCGTCCGGACGAGCTGACGCTCGAGAATGAATATATCCGCGCGGTCTTCGACGAAAAGACCGGCTATATAATATCGCTCATCGACAAGACGAGCGGCTTCGACTACGCCTCGCCGGAGCGTCCGGCCGCCGTTCCCGTCGTCCTCGACGACACGGAGAGCGACACCTGGGCGCACGGCGTCTTCAGGTTCGATAAAACGCTCGGTACGCCGGAGCTGTGCGAAATCGAGGTCGCCGAGCGTACCACCGCGCGTGAGATCATACGCGTAAAACACGCGTTCAAGGGCTCGTCGCTGACGCAGGAGTTCATCCTCGACAAAGACCAAAAAACGCTCCGCGTGCGCTGTAAGGCGCTCTGGAACGAGCCGCACACGATACTGAAAACCTCCTTCCCGTATTCGGGCAGCGGCGCGGAGAATATCTGCGAGATACCCTGCGGCTTCATCAAACGCCCGCCGAACGGCGAGGAATGGCCGCTGCAGAAGTGGTGCGCGGTCAGCTTCGATAACGGCGGCAGACGCACCCTCGCGCTTATGAGCGACTCGAAGTATTCCTGCGACTGCCCCGAGGGCGAGCTGCGCCTGACGCTGATACGCAACGCGATCTTCGCCGACCACTATTCAGACCGCCCGTTCAAAGATTACGACTACACCGACGAGGGCGTCAGCCGCTTCGAATACGGCGTTTATCTTTCCGACGGCTCCGCCGAAAAAACGGAAGTGACGCGCGAGGCGCTGAAGCTGAATATCCGCCCCGTCGCGATCCCGGAGGGCTACCACAGGGGCGAAGCGCCGCGGCGCGCATCCTTCCTTTCCGTCAGCGCGGAAAACGTCGTTATGACGGCGCTGAAGCGCTGCGAGGACGGCTCCGGCGACGCGATCATCCGCCTTTACGAAACGCGCGGCGAAGCGGCGAAAGCGCATATAACCTGCGCCGCGGTCGGCGCGGATTTCGACGCCGACTTCCGCCCGAACGAGATAAAAACTTTCAGAATAAGCGCGTCCGGTCAGGCGCGCGAGACAGACTTCCTTGAAGGCGCCGTCCCCGCGGACGCGCGGAGGTGAAAGCTATGGAAGAAATGAACACAAACGCCGCATACGATATGAGTCAGCCGCTTCCGGCGCGGATGCGTCCGCGCACCGTCGAGGAGATCGTCGGCCAGCGCCACCTCGTCGGAGAGGGAAAGCTCCTGCGCCGCATGATCGAGCAGGACTCCGTTTCGTCGATGATATTCTGGGGGCCTCCCGGCGTCGGCAAAACTACGCTCGCCGGCGTCATAGCGAATCAGACGAAGGCGAAGTTCATCAACTTCTCCGCCGTCACGAGCGGCATAAAAGAGATCCGCGCCGTAATGCAGCAGGCGGAGGAAAACCGCAAGTTCGGCGAAAAGACGATACTCTTCGTCGACGAAATCCACCGCTTCAACAAGGCGCAGCAGGACGCGTTCCTGCCCTTCGTCGAGAAGGGGAGCATCATAATGATCGGCGCGACCACCGAGAACCCCTCCTTCGAGGTCAACGGGGCGCTGCTTTCGCGCTGCCGCGTCTTCGTGCTGAAGGCGCTGACCGAGGAGGACATAACCGAGCTGCTGAAGCGCGCCGTCACCGACCCGCGCGGCTTCGGCGAGATGAAGGTCGATATTTCCGACGACGTCATCCGCATGATCGCCGTCTTCGCCAACGGCGACGCGCGCACCGCGCTTTCCACGCTGGAGATGGCGGTGCTGAACGCGGAAACGGAGAACGGAGTCATAACCGTAACGACCGAAACGGTCGAGCAGTGCACTTCGCGCAAGTCCCTGCTTTACGACAAAAACGGCGAGGAGCACTACAACCTCATCTCCGCGCTGCACAAATCCATGCGCAACTCCGATCCCGACGCGGCGGTCTACTGGTTGGCGCGTATGCTTGAGGCGGGGGAGGATCCGCTGTATATCGCGCGGCGCGTCGTGCGCTTCGCGAGCGAGGATATCGGGCTCGCGGACCCGCGCGCGCTGGAGATCGCGGTCGCGGCGTATCAGGCGTGCCACTTCATCGGCATGCCGGAGTGCAGCGTGCATCTGACTCAGGCGGTCGTCTACCTCTCGCTCGTGCCGAAGTCGAACGCGCTCTATATGGCTTACGAGTCCGCGAAGCAGGACGCGATGAAGATGCTCGCCGAGCCGGTGCCGCTGAATATCCGCAACGGCGTCACGAAGCTGATGCGCGACGTCGGCTACGGCAAGGGCTATCAGTACGCGCACGACACGGAGGCAAAGCTGACGGATATGCAGTGCCTGCCCGATTCGCTCCTCGGCAGGCGGTATTACAACCCCACGACTCAGGGACTTGAAACGAAGTTCAAGGACCGCCTCGAGCAGATACTGGAGTGGCGGGAGGAACATAAGAAATGAGCGTTGCGTTTCTGTCATCCTGAGCGAGCGAAGCGAGCCGAAGGATCTCACGCAGCGCAGCGGTCGGTTTGTCATCCTGAGCGAAGCAACCTAAGGTTGCGAAGTCGAAGGATCTTAAAGAAAGCGGCCTTATATAAACCAAAAGTGTGTATTCGGAGCAGACGGTAAACTGCCGATTCCGAATACACACTTTTTCTTTTATACTGCCGTTACCGACAAGATCCTTCGGCTTCGTGACGCTAAGCGTCACTCCGCTCAGGATGACAGAGTCGCCTCATTCTTCCACACAGCCGTCGCAGACCTTGACGGCGGGGCCGGTCATGATCACGCGCTCGTCGGTGTAGTTTATCACCAGGTCGCCGCCGAGCAGGTGGACGGTGATATCCTCGCCCTTGCCGCAGAAGCCGCAGAGCACGGCGGCGACCGCGGCGGCGCAGGCGCCCGTTCCGCAGGCGAAGGTCTCTCCGCTGCCGCGTTCCCAGACGCGCATCTGCAGCTCGTTTCCGCCGAGCACGCGGACGAACTCCGTGTTCACGCCCTCGGGGAAGAGCGGCGACTTCTCGAACTGCTCGCCCTCAGCGCGTATATCCATATCCTCCACGCCGTCGCGGAAGACGACGCAGTGCGGGTTGCCCATCGAAACGCAGGTGGCGTTATACTTCCTGCCGCCGACCTCGATAACGCCGTTTATCACCGGCGCTTCCGCGAGCACCGGCACGGCCTCGGGCGCGGTCTCGGCCCTGCCCATATCGACGGAGAGCGTCTTCGCTTCGCCGTCCGCGGCGTGAACGGTCAGCGTTTTTATCCCCGCGAGCGTTTCAACGGTGATGACGTCCTTTTTCGCGATGCCGTTGTCGTAGAGGTACTTGCCGACGCAGCGGATGCCGTTGCCGCACATCTTCCCCTCGGAGCCGTCGGCGTTGAACATACGCATCTTTGCGTCCGCCTTGTCGGAGGGGCAGATGAGTATAACGCCGTCCGCGCCGACGGAGAAGCGCCGCGGCGAAAGCCGCACCGCGAGCGCGGCGGGATCGTCCACCGTCTGCTCGAAGCAGTTGATGTAGATATAGTCGTTTCCGCAGCCCTGCATTTTTGTGAATTTCAGCATAGTATGCACCCCGCTTTGCCGCTGCATTTGAAAGATGGATCAATATTACTTATTGACGATACCGCTATGCGTTCTGCTCAAAGAATTCGCAGTTGCCGATGCGATAATCGTTGTCGTATATATCAAATCTGCGGGCGGAGATCGATCTCACCGCCTCACGCGGCTTGATGAATCTCACGTCACATGATTTGTCCTTGCGCGAATAATTCGACATAGCGACGACGTATTCGGGACGCGCGTCGTCTGCGCTTCCGTTTTCTTCGCTCGGTTTTAATATGTAAATACGATTCTCCGCAAACACGACGTTTATTTTTATGTGCGCACGGGCGACAACGTCGTCCGCGGAGTGTTGTTCGGTTCTTACGAATACTTTGTATCTGTAATCGATAAGTTTGATAATAAGATTTGAAATTACAGTTGCTAAAAGCAGCGCAAGTGCTCTGGGGAAATAATTCAGATCATTCGGTTTAATCACTATGATTACGATGCAGGTTAACGCGAAAAGTATATTCAAAACCGTGGTGATCGTATTGATCTTTTTTACGCGCGGGCTCATCCATTCAACTGCTTCTTTGCCGCAGTCGGCGCAGCCCCAATGCGTTTTACCAAACAGGCGGCCGCGCTTTTCTCCTGCCGGCTTTTTGAGGGGAGACAACGATTTTTCGCCGCAATACGGGCAGTAACACTTCTTCATTACGAGCCGTCCCTTCCGTTTCTTTCTTTGCCGCTATTATATTGCAAAAACCCGCCGCTGTCAAGTAATATCCGCGCCGGACGCGGCATAGTATTCCGCGGAGGGTGAAAACGGTATGTTTGTGTTTACGTTCAACGTCAAAAAAGCGGCGAAGTACGCTCTTATAGTCGCGCTCGCGGCGGCAACGGTGATCTTCGCGGCGGCGCAGGTGCGCGATTCGCGGGCGGTGCCCGCGGCGAAGTCGGCGTATCAGGATATCGCCGGCAACGAGGCGCGGCGGGAGTTCCTCGCCGGCTTCGGCTGGGAAACGACGGCGGAGCCGGAGGAAACGGTCGCGGTCTCCGTGCCGGAGGAGTTCGACGGCGCGTTCGCGGAGTACGCGGAGCTGCAGCTTTCGCAGGGCTTCTCGCTCGAGAGCTTCAAGGGCAAAACGCTCACGCGCTATACCTACGGCGTGACGAACTACGCCGGCGAGCCGGAGGGGAGCGTCAAGGCGAACCTGCTTATGTCCGGCACGACGGTTGTCGGCGGCGACGTCTGCTCCGTCCGCTCGGACGGCTTCATCCACGGCCTCGCCAAGCCGCAGGAATAGAGAGATATAAGCTAAAAAAGAACGCCCGCGGGCGTTCTTTTTTATATCATTCGTTTACAATATCTATCACGGCGAATTCGCTTATGCAGCCGGTCTTGAACGGGATGCCCCAGCCGGAGATGCCGCTGGTGACGTAAAAGTCCGTTTCGCCGCGGCGTTCGGAGCCGTATTCGCGGTCGTTCGCGCCGCTCCAGAGCCCGATCAGTCCGGCGGGGAAGATGTGGCCGCCGTGAGTGTGGCCGGAGAGCACGAGGTCGACTCCGCATTCCGCCTCGGCGGCGTAGTCGTTCGGCTGATGATCGAGCATTATCGCGTATTTCGTGCGGTCGAGCCCGCTCGTCAGCTCCGCGGCGGAGAGGCGGTCGCGCTCGCTGCGGTCGCGCCGCCCGACGATATAGAAGCTGTCGTTCACCAGTGCCGTTTCGTCGCGCAGGACGGTGACGGAGTTCTTATCGAGCGCGTCGAGCAGCTCCTGCGTCGAGAAGTTGCGGTATTGGAAATAGCCCCTGTCGTGGTTGCCGAAGACGAGGTAAACGCCGTATTTCGATTTGACTTCGCCCAGCGCGTCGCAGGCGCGGAGCATATCCGCCTTTTCGGTGTCATCGTCCACGAAGTCGCCGACGATGACGACGACGTCGGGTTCGACCGCGCTGACGCGCTCCATCTGCTCCGCGAAGCCCTCGCCGTCGAGCGTTATGCCGAGGTGCGAATCCGCGATCTCGACGACGCGTATGCGTTCGCCGCCTATATCCTTCTTCGTCGTGAAGGTCTCGTGCGTCTCGAATACGTGGTGCGCGAAGAACCACCCGCAGGCGAGATAGACGGCCGCGAGGGAGAGCGATATAATCCCGGCGAGGTCGCCGCGCGGACGCTTCCGCGCCTTGCGGATGACAAAGCCGATAAGGTCGCCGAGCGCGAGGAAGATTATGACGTGCATCCAGACAATGATAACGGCGTAGAGATTGACGAAGAAAAACGCCGCTATCGGCAGCAGCGCGGCGGAGGCGACGAGCCATTCGAGCCACCTTCTGCCGCCCGCGAGCCGTTTGACGAAGCCGAATCTGCGGCACCGCCACACTATATAAAAGCACCCGACCGCCAGCAACGCGGTGAGTATCGTGATTATCGTTCTGAACAAGCGGCGCGTCCTCCTTTGCGGGATTATGGAAAAAATATAGCATAATTCCCGCGTTTCAGCAAGTGAAAAATCGTTATTTCACAAAATATTCAGCGATTCGACACATATTCTGCCGCGTCCGCTTATTGACAAACCGAGCCCGTCGGGTTATAATTACTTGAAACAAACCCGAAGGAGATATAATATGAAAAAGATTCTTTCGATACTGCTCGCGTGCCTGATGCTCGCGGCGCTCTGCGCCTGCGCCGACGAAGCCGCCGCCGTTCAGGGCGAAACGCAGGACTGGGGCAAGCTCTCCCTCTTCGTTCCGGACGGAAACAGTCTCGTCGGCGGCAGTCTTATCGACGCGGAGGACCCATATTCCGCGTGGATACTGCTTGACAGCGACAATATGCACTACTACCTCGTCGGCGTCGTGGACGGCAGGGATACCGCCGAGGCCAACCTCGCGGCGACGCAGGAGGTCAACGACGTCAACGGCGGCGAAGGTGCCGTCACCATCGAAGTCGACGGCGTGACCTGGACGGGCTATTCCTACAAGTACAACGGCGCGGATTGCTTCCAGCTCTTCGGCGACGTTGGCGGCAAATGGGTGACCGTCAGCGCGGCGTACCACGCCTACGACTCCGCCGAGACGAAGGCGGTGCTCGGATCGATCAAGGTCAGATAGGAGATTTGCTTTGATGCAGATGGCTCAGGGTCTTCCGCCCGTATTCAGAATACTTCCGGTGCTGATGGTGGTGTGCATCATCGTCATGCGCCTGCTTCGCCACAGCTCCGAACGCGCCGAGCAGCGCGAGGAGACGGTGCGCGGCAACAGCTTCGTTTGCGAATACCGCAAGCACGGCGGCATGGAGGACGCGTTCCTGCTGATGAAGCTCGTTTCGGACGCGGACGGCGTCAAGCTCTTTGTCGGCGAGCGCCTTCCGGACGCGGAGGAAACGGAAGACGTCTATCCGCTGCCCGCGAACGCCGCCGACCCGCTGATCGATATTTACTTCGAACGCGGCGTCTGGAAGTGGGGCGAGCTGAAGCAGTCGGAAGTATTCGCGCTCGATTCTTCGATTTACACCGTCCGCTTCAACACCGCGATCGGAGAAACGCGGTTCGGCTCAAACGACGAGCTGCCGAAGAGCGGCGAAGGCATCATCATCGACGTTTACGATTACCTCAACAGCTGGCGCAGCGTTTTCCGCGGCGCCGCGGAGCAGAAGCAGTAAGCGAACTGAAAAGAATATGAAAAAAGAGCGCCGCATGCGGCGCGCTTTTTTATGCTTGATTTCAATTTTTTAACTTCTCGAGTATCTCCCGCGCGACGAAGACACCGCTGGCGGATGCGTGCGAAAGCGAGTGGGTGACGCCGCTGCCGTCGCCGATTATATAGAGACCGTCGTACTTCGTTTCGAGCTTCTCGCTCAGCTCGACCTCCATGTTGTAGAACTTGACCTCGACTCCGTAGAGGAGCGTGTCGTCGTTCGCGGTGCCGGGCGCGATCTTGTCGAGCGCGAAGAGCATCTCGATAACGCCGTCGAGTATGCGTTTGGGGAGCACGAGCCCGAGGTCGCCGGGCTCCGCCTTCAGCGTCGGCGTGACGAAGCATTCGTCGATGCGCTTCTGCTTGCTGCGCCTGCCGCGCATCAGGTCGCCGAGCCGCTGAACTATAACGCCGCCGCCGAGCATGTTCGAGAGGCGCGCGATCGATTCGCCGTAGCCGTTGCTGTCTCTGAACGGGTCGGTGAAATGCTTTGAAACGAGCAGCGCGAAGTTGGTGTTCTCCGTCTGCCTCGCGGGATCGTTGAAGCTGTGGCCGTTTACCGTCACTATGCCGTTGGTGTTCTCGGTGACGACTATGCCGTGCGGATTCATGCAGAAGGTGCGGACCTTGTCCTCGTATTTCTCGGTGCGGTAGACGATCTTGCTTTCGTAGAGGTCGTCTGTGATATGCGAAAACAGCGTCGCGGGCAGCTCCACGCGTACGCCGATGTCGACGCGGTTGGACATCGTGGGGATATCGAGCTCGCGGCAGACCTGCTCCATCCACTTGCTGCCGCTTCTGCCGACGGAGACTATGCAGCGGCCGCACTCGAACTCTTTGTCCGCGGTCGTCACGCGGAAGCCGCCGTCCGCGGCTTCGATGTGCTCGACCGGCGTTTTGAAGTAGAAGTCGACGCGCTCGTCGAGGTACTTATAGAGGTTTTCCAGAACCTTATAGTTGACGTCCGTGCCGAGGTGGCGGACGGAGGCGTCGAGCAGCTTCAGCTCGTTCTGGGCGCATATCTTTTTAAGCTGCGTGTTCGCGGTGGAGTAGAGCTTCGTGCCTTCGCCGCCGTAGGCGAGGTTGATGCCGTCGACGTACTTCATCAGCTCGAGCGCCTTTTCCTTGCCGATATACTCGTGCAGCGTGCCGCCGAAGTCGTTGGTAATGTTATACTTGCCGTCGGAGAAGGCGCCCGCGCCGCCGAAGCCGCTCATAATAGAACAGTTCGGGCAGTTAACGCAGGTCTTCACCTTGTCGCCGTCGATGGGGCAGCGGCGCTTGCTGAGGACGTTGCCCGCCTCGAAGACGGCGACCTTCAGCTCCGGAGCGTTCTTTACCAGCTCGTAGGCGGAGAATATGCCGCCCGGTCCCGCTCCGATGATTATCACGTCGTATTTCATATTTGTTCGCTCCTTTCGGTGACGAATTTGACTATGTTTATTCAGCGATGACTCCGTCGCGGATGCGGATGGTCACGTCGGCCTTCCTGCCGATCGCCTCGTCGTGAGTGACTATGACGACGCAGTAGCCGCGGTCGTGCGCGAGCGAACGGAGCAGCTCGAATATCTTGGCGCTGTTGTCCTCGTCGAGATTGCCGGTCGGCTCGTCCGCAAGCAGCACCTTCGTTTCCATGCCGAGCGCGCGGGCTATCGCGACGCGCTGCTGCTCGCCGCCGGAAAGCATCGCGGGGAAGCGGTCGAGCACGTCCGCGGGAAGCCCGACGCTTTCGACGAGCTCAGCCGCGCGCTCCTTCGCCTCGGCGGGCTTCATTCCGCGCAGCTCCATCGGATACATTACGTTCTCCGATACCGTCAGCAGCGGGAAAAGCCGGAAGTCCTGGTATATGACGGAGACCTTTTCGCGTCGGTACTTCTCGAGGTCGGTCTCGGACGTCGGCACGCCGTTGCATACGATCTGTCCGGACGTCGGCAGATCGAGGCCCGCGATGAGCGAAAGCAGAGTGGTTTTTCCGCTGCCGGAGCGCCCCATAAGCGCGTAGACCTTGCCCGAGTCGAAACCGCAGGAGATACCGTTGATCGCGTCTACGGTGCGGTATTTGTTTTTATATGAATATCTGACGTCGTTAAGTTCGATAATGCTCATTTCATCTACTCCTTTGAAGACAGAAGCTCCATAAGCTTCGTTTTGCCGATCATACGCACCGAAACGGCGCAGCCGGCGAGATAGCATACGGCGAACGCCGCCGCGGCTGCCGGCGGGAGCCAACCTCCCGCGTTGAAAACGGGGATCGCGGCGGCTCCGATAAGCGTGCCCGCGCCGCATAGCAGTGCCTGCTCGAAGAAGAAGGACGCGAATATGCGTTTACCGTTCGCGCCGAAGCCGCGCATCAGCGCGAACTCCTGCTTCCTGCCGTTTATCAGCAGCCACGAAATGACGAATCCGCACACGGCGACAAGCGCCGCGATGACCGCCATCATGACCGTGCCGGTCGTGACGTATCTGCCGAGCGTCTCGGTCAGCCGGACGAAGCCGGCGTCGTTGAGCACGAGCGTCAGGCGTATCCGCCCGAGTTTGCCGACGCGGCTGAAGCCGGCGTCATAAAGCGTTTTTCTGACCTCGTCGAGTCCGCTCGCGGAGGTGAAGGTGAAGCGGCAGGTCGAGAGGGTTATCTGCGAGTAGTAATAGTAGTCCAGCGGATCGTAGTTCGCGGGCGGCGTGTAGTAGTTGTAGTAGCTGTAGCTCGGCCCGGGATGCTCCTCAGGGTCGTATTCGCCGAAAAGCGCGTCCGGCGGCAGCGCCCACGCGAGCGGAACGTATATCTGCGCCCTGCCCGTCTGCTTGTATATACCGACGACCTTCAGCGACTGGCCGAGCTCGGAGCGGTATCCGAAGGCGTCCTCGAGGAAGGTCACGCTGAAATCGTCGCCGGCTTTGAGCCCGTGCGCCTTCGCGAAGCCGTCGCCGACGACCGCGGGGATGGTGTAGTCGTCGAATTCATAGACTACCTCGCCCGTTTCGGTGACTGTCTTCTTCGGCCCGCTTCGGTAATGCGACAGGAACGGCTCGTACTTATCGTCGGCGAGGAAGCTTTCGTCCCAGCCGTCGAGCCATTCGACGACCGGCTCGGAGTAGTAGAAATCCTTCGCGCCCGCGAGGGCGTTCACCGCGGTTATATCCGGCTGCGTCGCGATCCAGTCCTCGCGCTGCTCCATGCCGAAGGAGGTGTTGGAAAACGGCGGCTCCTCGGAGGGTATCCAGTAGCGGAACGGTTTTGAAACGTAAACGCCGTCGACGTTGTCGAGCGCAAGCAGAGAGCGGACGTTTTCGGGAGAAATGATGAGTCCGGAGTACCAGCGGCCGTTCGTGCTTACGGCGTTTCCGGTGATCGTCATACCGTTATAGGCGGCGTCGAGCTCGTTTCGCCAGCCCTGATACATGCCGGAGAGGAAAACGACCGTGACGGTCAGCACCGCGGCGACCGCGGGAACGATAAGCGAGCGCATACCGCCGCGTTTTATAGAGAGCGCCGCGAAGCGGATGCTTCCGCGTCCGGCGGCGGAGGTGCGGCCGCTCGGAACGCGCACGCGGCTGCTGCCGCGGTCGAATGTTCCCGCGCGGTAGGCGCGCCGCATGAATATCAGACAGAACGCAAGCGAGAGCAGCATCATGCCCGCCCACGCCGCGAGCGTCGGGATAACGGAGCGCGGCGCGGAAAGCTCGACGGTTTTCCTTACGCCTATCGCGGTTTCGCTGTAAAGCAGGGGCGAATCCGCGCCGGATAACGCCGTTCGCGTCACGGCGGAGTATATGACCGGCAGCGTGAAGTGTCCCGCGGCCGCGCCGAGCAGGGAAGCGGACGCGGTTATCAGCAGCGCGCCGGAGAGCAGCCACGCGGCCACGGAGCGGCGCGGCGTCCCGAGCGAGACCATTATCTTCACGTTTCCGTCCTGTCTTCCGACGAAGAGAAAGGCGAAGAAAAGCAAAACCGTTACCGCGCCTACGGAGCATACGACGGCTACGTCGGCGGCGGTCGCTATAATCGATTCGAGCGGCCTGACCGCGTCGGAGTAGCCCTGATCGTAGACCGTCAGGCGCACTCCGGAGGGCAGGGAAGCGGAGATGCGTTCCGCCGTCTCCTGCGCGGAGGCGTTGTCGAGCCGCAGCGTGCCGAGACGGTAGCCGAAAAGCGGCGAGCCGAAGCCGTCGCCGACCGCCCATATCCTGCCGGAGAAATCGTCCGACCAGTTGGTTATCCCCGCCACGCGCAGCGTCTTTTGTACCGGCGCGACGTCGAGATCATAGCGCGAATCCTCCGCAGAGGTCAGCAGCGTGACGTGTATCTCGCCGCCGGGCGAAAGGTCGAGGGCGTAAGCGATATTCGGTGTGATTATACACGAGTCCCTGTCTTCGGGCGAGGGGATCTCGCCGCGCTCCGCGTAGACGAGCCCCTGATGGAACTCGTAAAGGTCGTTCACGTCGTCGGCGCTGTCGAGTACAAGACAGTTGTTGAGCTTGTTATAAAGCTCCGCGGTCTGCGCGAAGATCGCCGGTTCCGCGCCGTCGCGGAGCGCGAACGGCGAGCCGTCGTATCCCTTTATCGAAACGACCTCGAAGCTCGCGATGCCGTTATACGGCTCAACCGAGTTTTTCGGCAGGAAGACGCCGTGCGCGATATAGCTTTTGCCCTTCTCGGGAACGAAATCGAGCTCGCCGGGGATGAGGTTGACGAGTCTGTTCGCCTTGAAATCGGCGGCGTAAAGCACCTCGCTGACGCGCGCGGAGTAGTATGAGATCGCGCTTTTGTCCTCGCGCGGAATGATGACGCCGACGACGTTCCCGTCCTCGTCGTAATCGCAGCCGTAGCCGTCGAGGGAGTAGAAGTCGCCGTCGTCGGTCAGGACGTAATAACCGCCGCCGACGATGAAGGCGGTCCCGTTGTTATTGTTCAGGTAGTCGTTCGTGACGGTGAAACCGCCCTCGTAGCCGAAGAGTTCGCGCACGGTGTCCTCTATCGAGAGGTAATCGAACGTCATGCGATAGACCGGATCGCCGATGCCGCTGAGCACGACGACTCCGTAATCGGCGTATTTAGACGACGTGCTCTTGTTCGTGAAGCCGTCCGCGAAGACTATGTCCGAGCGCGTTTCCGTCCAGTCCTCGACGCCCTCCGGCAGCTTGCCGAAAAACGCCCCGACGTTCTCGGCGGCCGCCCTTGCGAAAGGATCGGCAGCGTTTTCGTCGGGGTAGTCTCCGCCCATGTATTCGAGCAATCCTACGGAGCGGTACGCGTCGTTGCAGCGGTCTATTATCTTCCCGCTGTATGAAAGTACGCCGAGCGACAGTACGAGCGAAAACGTCAGCGCGGTAATGAGAATGAAAAACAGCGCCGTGCGCCCGCGCGCTCTTATATTCGTATTGATTCCGTTTCTGAAAATCATATCTCGAGTTCCTCCGTTCCTTTAAGAGACTCGGAAAACGGGATAATATTACAATTCGCTGTTGCCGTTTTAAGAATGCGTTACGGCATCCGGCGCGCGGCGTTATCGCTGTCTTGCAAGAGAGCCGCTCTCGAGCTTTGTGTATTCCTTATCGAGATAGAGCTTGTGGTCGGCGCGCTGCTGGCACTGCTGGAAGGTGTCGCCGCCCGCGCGCAGCTCGTCGTAGCCGATGCCGACGCTGATGCTGTACGGAAGGTTCTCCACGGAGGAGCCGAGCTCGATCTGAGCGCGTATCTCGGCGGGGAGGTTCTCGATGTCCTTCTCGGAGCCGGGGTGCATAATGATTATGAATTCGTCGCCGCCGTAGCGCCCGAGGAAGAGCGGGAAGTTATAGCGCTGCGCGGCGTTGCGGAGCGCGTCGGAAATTATCCGCAGCGCGCGGTCGCCTTCGGCGTGGCCGTAGGTGTCGTTGATGTCCTTGAAGTCGTTGATGTCGATCATCATGACGTAGGTCCTGCGCCCCTCCTTGCGGAGGTTCGGCTGCGAAACGTAGCGAAGCAGCTGGCCGCGGTTGTTGAGCTGCGTCAGCGGGTCGGTGGAGATGCGCTCGTCCATCTGCTGGATGTAGAATACAAGCATGAGTATCGCGCAGGCGAAGCAGAATATCGGGGTGGTCGTCAGCGCCAGCAGCTGCACGGCGCTGCCCGCGATGACTATCAGCGGGAAGAAGCCGACGGATACGTGCTTTTTCATTTCGATCGGGTTATCCTCGATCTTTATCTTCCTTACCGAGAAGACTATGACCGCGATTATGTAGATGAACGGCACCGCGACGAGGAATATATCGAACGCGGGCATGGTTTCGAGGTTTTCGTCTATCAGCACCTGAGGCGCGGCGATATAGGTCGCGATAAGCGCGGCGGTGGACAGGATCAGGGGGAGCATAATGCTGAATATGGTTCCGCGTCTGTCTCTGTCGACGACCTCCTCGACCGCCATGACGAAGCGCAGCCACAGGTATGTGATCGCCGCCATGATGACGCAGTTGGCTAAGTTGGTGACGAAGACCGAGAAGTGCGTCTTCGGAATAATGCCGGAGTCGACTCCCGCCCAGACCGAGTCGGAGATGAAGTAGAGCATGAACGCTATAAGCGCTCTGTCGAACTTGATCTGTTTTTCCTGGCGGTCGATGCTGGCAAGATCGTGCGCCAGCATGATGCCGAAGATTATCGCGCATATCACGTTGGAAACGGTATAGTAAAGAAAATACTGTTGAGGCACGTTTATCAGCTCCTTTCGCGTTGGGCAGGATAGGAGTTTTCGCTTTAGAGGATCTCGCGCAGGGCGCGGATATAGGACGGGTTGCTGCCGCAGCAGCCGCCGACGTAGCTGACGTATTCGAGCGCGGGCTCGACCTCGCGCACGAAGGTCGCCGCGTCGTACTCGGCGGCGGAGCTCCCGTCGGAAGCGGAGATCGGCTTGCCCGCGTTGGGCTTGAAGACGAGCGGCAGGTCGGTCTTCTCCGCGAATTCGCGTATGACCGGCAGCGCGAGGTCGGGTCCGAGCGAGCAGTTCATGCCGATCGCGTCAATGCCGAGGGGCGTCAGGACGTCGATGACCTGCTGAACGGTGTTGCCCATTATCGTGCGGCCGACCTTCTCGAAGGTCATCGTGCAGTAGACGGGTACGTTATACTGCTTTGCGACGGTCGCCGCTATGCGCATCATTTCCAGATCCATAAAGGTCTGTATCATGATGCTGTCCGGCTTTTCCTCCATGCCGGAGCCGATATGCTCCTCATAGATCTCGCGGCATTCGGTTTCGGAAAGCTCGCCGTACGGCTCGAGCAGCGCGGAAAGCGGTCCGACGGAGAGCGAGACCTCGGCTTTGCCGCCGACGGCTTCGCGCGCGAGGCGCACTCCCGCCTTGACGATCTCCGGCGTCGTGTAAGCGGACGAGCGCTTGACGGCGGGGCCGTTCGCGCCGAAGGTGTTGGCGAGAATGATCTGCGAGCCGGCGTCGAGGTATTCCGCGGCCAGCTCTTTGACTATCTCCGGATGCTCGACGTTATAGGTCCAGACGGGATTTTTGGGGAAGCCGTATTTGTCGGCCTTTTCCCAGAGACTTGTTCCTACAGCTCCGTCAAGGAGCACGATGTCCTTTTTCATAAGTATCACCTTTTGGATATGTCGGGAGCGCGGAGTCAATACAGCTTCGCGCCGGCGGGGATGTGGGGGTCGACCTGGAGCAGGTGCAGCTTCTCCTCCTCGCCCTCCTTGTGGACGGCGCTGATGAGCATGCCGCAGCTCTCGATGCCCATCATCGGGCGGGGCGGCAGGTTGACTATCGCGATGCAGGTCTTGCCGATAAGCTCCTCCGGCTCGTAGAAGGCGTGTATGCCGCTGAGTATCGTGCGCGGAGCGCCGGTGCCGTCGTCGAGGGTGAACTTCAGCAGCTTCTTGCTCTTCGGCACCGCCTCGCATTCCAGCACCTTCACGGCGCGGAAATCGCTCTTTGAGAAGGTCTCGAAGTCGACGAAATCCTCAAACAGCGGCTCGATCACGACGTTGGAGAAGTCGGGCTTCTCGGCGGAGATGCTCGGCGCGCCCTCGATCGCGGGAGCGGCTTCGTTCGCTTCGGAGCCGGCGGCTTCGCTCTTGTTCTGCTGGTCGAGCGGCTTCATCGTGGGGATTTGAAGCATAATATCACATATCCTTTCATAAGTTCTTAAAACCCTGTATTTATGCGGGTTTAAGAGAGATGAACTTCTTATAAACTCTCAAAAAGCTTTATAAGTTTGCTGTCATTTGTCGTAAAATTTGTCGTAAATTCACTACGAGATTCTAAAGGCTCCTTCGAGGCTCGCAAACGTCTCAATCTTCTTTTCTTTAGTGGCTTCACTATACACATCCATAGTGGTTTCTATGTTTTTGTGTCCCATTATTTCCTGTATCACTTTGATATTGGATTCATTCTCACAAAGCCTCGTACAAAATGTATGACGAAGATTGTGACAACTAAAATGTGGCAGTAATAACGGTTCTCTGTGCTCTTGTCGTGCTCGCTCCTGCTCCTGAGCATTCGCTTCTTTTACAATTCTATCTATAACTTTGTTAACAGAATGCCCGTGTAGCGCGTGACCATATCGGTTAAAGAATATGAAGTGCGTATAGCCATCAACCACCAACGGATTAAAGCCGTCTTCTTTCTGGCGCTCATATTCTTCGAGCAGCGCCTTCTTTACCTCGGAGAACATAGGAATAATGCGTATGCCCGCACGCGTTTTTGGAGTTGTAATTTGCGCTTCCGGTGCTCCGTTTCGTCCACGGGAATTGTATACGAGGTTGTGGTTTATTTCGATTATGTTATTCTCGAAATCACAGTCCTCCCATCTCAATCCGCTAACCTCGCCTATGCGTGCTCCGGTGCCGAGCATTACGGTGAATAATGTCATCCACCGTTTATAAATTGGATTCTGTGATACGAACTCCACGAAGCGTTCCTGTTGCTTGGTTGTAAGCGCGTGCCGTTTTGGTGTCTCCCAATTATGGCTTCTCTTGATTTCCGCAAGTGCTCCGTCGGTCGGGTTAACACGCAGTATTCCATCTCTGACTGCGATTGCAAATACGGGGTGGAGCAACGTATGAATATTGTCTACTGTATTCGGTTTGAATCCAAAGTCTTTGATGAGGTGGATGTAATACTTCTTGATATCGCTATATTTGATATCCACCAATCGCATCGCGCCGATACTGTCGCTTACGAACTTTTTGTACATATATTGATAGTTTGTTCGCGTTGTTGCCTTTAGCTCGATTTTAGTGGCTATATACTCGTCGT
>JAFRVI010000015.1 GCA_017438525.1 Clostridia bacterium | reverse complement strand
TTTACCATTCGCCATAGCGTGGGTGTTCTTGGTGTCGCTCGCAATAGTTTTAGATGACTGGTTACGATACTGGTTGTTTGGAGAAGAGAAACCAAGATATCAATGGCGATTTTCTACAACTTAATAATCAAAGCAATTAGGAGCCCTAACCGGCTCCTTTTTGTATATAAAACCTGGATTTTATAAATCACACAAAAGTACAAAAGGAGGTACTGAAATGAAGTATAGTGCTACTAACAAACCCTTACAGTGCATGATGACTCAGAGCACTTGTTATCAGCAGACCCGTACAATGACAGTCAAGGGCGTCCTTTGGCATAGCACAGGATGCAACAATCCGTGGCTTAAGAGGTATGTACAGCCAAGCGATAACGCGTCAGACCGTGCTGCGTGGCTTACAAAGCTCGGCAAGAACGCATACAACAACGACTGGAATCATATTTACCACGAAGCAGGACTGAATTGCTGGGTTGGCAAACTCGCTGATGGCACTGTTACAACCGTTCAGACAATGCCGTGGAATTACCGTCCGTGGGGTTGCGGTTCTGGTAATAAAGGTTCTTGCAATAACGGCTGGATTCAGTTCGAGATTTGCGAAGACGGCTTAAACGACAAGAAGTATTTCGAGGCGGCTTATAAGGAAGCCTGCGAAATCACCGCCTACCTTTGTAAGCTCTATAATATCGACCCTAATGGCACGGTGGATTACAACGGAATTAAGGTTCCTACTATCCTTTGCCATCAGGACAGCTATCAGTATGGTCTCGGGTGTAACCACAGTGATATTTACAACTGGTTCCCGAAGTTTGGTTATAATATGACAAACGTGCGCAAGGATGTTGCTGCGCTTCTTAAGGGCGCTGGCGTAAGCACCGGCAGTAACACCGGCAGCAATACTGGCGGTAATACTGGCAGCGGTTCTACGACTGCTACAGCGTTCAAAAAGGGCGACCTCGTAACAATTACAGGCACAAAGTATTATTCCGGTTCCGCTATTCCTTCTTGGGTAAAGGCAAAGAACTGGTATGTCGATTCTGTAAGCGGCGCTCGCGTTGTCATCAACAAATCCGAAGATGGCAAAAACGCTATTATGAGCCCGATTAACGCCGCAGACCTGAAGCTCGCAAATACGAGCGCTCCGGCAACGCAGACTCCCGCTTCGACCGCTACCAAAACGGTTGTTGCTAAAGGTATCGATGTGTCAAAGTGGCAGGGCGATATCGATTGGGGTAAAGTCAAAGCTGCTGGTATTCAGTTTGCTATGGTTCGCCTTGGATATGGTTCCGCAGATGGGACTGCGTGTGGCGTTGATAATTACTTCGAGAAGAATGTCGCTAACGCTATTAAGGCTGGCGTGCACGTTGGTTGCTATTTCTATTCTTATGCAAAGAGCGTCGAAGCCGTTAAGAAAGAGGCTGCTTTTGTCGTTGGCGTACTGAACAAATATAAGGGCGCGTTCACGTATCCTGTTGCGTTTGACCTCGAAGATAACAGCCAGACCGGTCTCGGCAAAGATACCCTCACAAATATGGTTATTGCTTTTGGCGATGCCATTGAGAAGGCTGGTTTCTACGCGGCGCTGTATAGCAATCTGAACTGGTTAACTCATTATCTCGACGACTCCAAACTCACAAGATTCGACCATTGGCTTGCTCAGTGGGCGAGCGCTCCGACATATACAGGTGCATTTGGTATGTGGCAGAGTTCTTCTACTGGTAAAATTAACGGTATCAACGGTAATGTTGACACAGACGTTGCTTATAAGGATTATCCTACTACCATTCGCTCCAAAAAGTGCAATGGGTTTACCAGCGCAACTCAGGCTCCAAAAGCTCCAGCAACATCAGAGCCCGTTAAACCGCCCACACCAACGCCTTCTACTCCGTCTACCACGATTAAGGCTGGTGACACGGTGAAGATTACTGGTTCTAAATACTACTCTGGCGCGACTATCCCGTCTTGGGTTAAAGCCAAAAATTGGATTGTACATTCGGTGTCCGGTGACAGAGTTGTAATTGACAAGAGCGTTGATGGTCAGAACTCGATTATGAGCCCTGTTAAGGCGTCAGACCTTGCTGTCGTTTCCGCTACTCAGACAGCTAAGCCCGTTGTTAACACAACAATCGAAACCGGCGACACGGTAAAGATTATCGGCAGCAAGTATTACTCTGGTGCCGCTATCCCGGCGTGGGTTAAGGCGAAAAATTGGATTGTGTACAGTGCTACTGCTGGCAATGACCGTATTGTCATCAATAAGAGCACAGACGGTCAAAACGCGATTATGAGTCCTATCAAACGTAGCGACTTACAACTCGTATCTAAGAAATAAGATATCAGATATGCAAAATAAGCGCAGATAACACGAGCTAATTACGCATATTTGATAAATTAAAATGAAAACAAAAGCCCGTCGGTTATCCGACGGGCGCATCTATAAGGAGGTTTATTATGGATTTCATTCACGATTTCATCAATACATACGGTGCGACCATTCTCTATACGGTTCTCACAGCTCTGGCTGGTTACATCGGAATCGTTGTCAAGAACATTTATAACAAGTATGTGAACGACAAAACAAAGAAAGACGTTGTACAAACCTGCGTCCGCGCCGTAGAGCAGATTTATACAGACCTGCACGGACGTGAAAAGCTCGATATGTGTCTTGAAAATGCTTCTCAGATGCTCGCTCAAAAGGGCATTGAGATTACAGACATTGAACTCCGTATGCTCATTGAGGCGGCTGTAAACGAATTCAACAATGGCTTCAATGCTGGAGGCGAAGGCGTCGGGGAAGCGGGTGAGTAATCGATGGAAGTGGTAAAGAATATCGCCGCCGTTATTGGCGTCATTCTTTCTGCCGCTTCCTTGATTGCGCTACTGTCAAAGACATTTCGTAGTGCGATTTCAAAACTTTTTAAGAAGTATGGTAAATCGGATGAGGTGTCCGAAAGTATTGCTCAAATCAAACTGATGCTGGAGCGGCATATACAAGATGAAGCAGAATTCAAGGAAGGTGTCATGCAGATGAACGAGATTAACATCGAGTTCACAAAGACACAGTGCCGCAACATTATCAAAACAATCTTTTACAAATACAATGATACGCAAGTGTTACCGCTGTATGAGAAAAAGACTTTAATGAATGTGGAAGATTTATATATCAACAAGCTGCACGGCAATAGCTTTGCAGCGCTATTACTCGAAGAAATGTCTCATTGGAAGATTGATTATGAGACTTCTCATCCGGGTGAGGAAACAGACTAATCCCTTTGAATGTTTTGTGGGTGTGAAATATTCTTATAGGAGGACGTCGAATGAATACTACAATTAGGGACAGATTGGAACTGCTGCTCGCTAAGATTGCCGGTCAGAATGTGAACATTTCGAGCATGACACCTGGCGCAGCGTCCAACCTGAAAGAAAAACTGTTACTCGATATTGCCAAGAGGATTGACGATATTGCGGAGGCGGCAGATGCTCCGAGCGCAGCGACAGCCGACAAAGCTGGCGCTGTGAAAATGGCGGCTAATGTCGCAGAAGCCGCAGGCGATGCTCCTACAGCAGCCGAGTTCAAGGCGCTGCTCGACGCGCTTATCGCCGCTGGCATTATGGCTGCTCCAGCCCCTTCTGGCGAGGGCAATTAAGGCTTAGGTGAAAACCGAGCAACAAACAAATAAGGCAGATTGGTTTTGATACCAGTCTGCCTTTTTTTTGCGGGTGCGTTATTCCCATTTCGCAATGATTCTAAGTATTGCGTTACGCTATTCTTTCTGTCAGCACTCTTCTCATTTGTCGTAAAAGTGTCGTAAATTGAAGGTGTGATTGCCTGTAATCCGTTGTCTCACAAGGGTTTACTTGTCTAAACTCTTCATTGTGGGGAAGAAGAGGACGTCACGGATGGAGGGGCTGTCCGTCAGCAGCATGGTGAGGCGGTCGATGCCGTAGCCGATGCCGCCGGTGGGGGGCATACCGAGCTCAAGCGCGTTGAGGAAGTCCTCGTCGGTGTGGTTCGCCTCGGCGTCGCCTGCGGCGGCGAGGGAGTCCTGCGCCCTGAAGCGCTCGCGCTGGTCGATCGGGTCGTTCAGCTCGGAGTAGGCGTTGCACATCTCCCAGCCGTTGATGTAGAGCTCGAAGCGTTCGACGTAGTCGGGCGCGCCGGGTTTGCGCTTCGTCAGCGGCGATATCTCGATCGGGTGGTCCATGACGAAGACGGGCTGTATCAGATGCTCTTCGACGAACTCGTCGAAGAAGATGTTGAGGATGTCGCCCCTCTTGTGGTGCGGCTCGTAGTGCACGTCTCTCTCGTCGGCGATCTTCTTCGCCTCTTCGTCGCTGAGCCCGGAGAAGTCGACGCCGGCGTACTTCTTGACGGCTTCGAGCATCGTTATGCGCGCGAAGGGCTGCGAGAAGTCGATCTCGTGCTCGCCGAAGGTGAACTTTTCGCTTCCGCAGACCTCGCGGGCGAGGTGGCGGAACATATTCTCGGTCAGGTCCATCATGCCGTGGTAGTCGGTGTAGGCCTGATAAAGCTCCATAAGGGTGAATTCGGGGTTGTGCCTCGTGTCGAGCCCCTCGTTGCGGAAGACGCGTCCGATCTCGTAGACGCGTTCGAGTCCGCCGACGATGAGGCGCTTTAAGTAAAGCTCGAGCGAAATGCGCAGCTTGACGTCGAGGTCGAGCGCGTTGTAGTGCGTTTCAAACGGCCTCGCGGCGGCGCCTCCGGCGTTGGAGACGAGTATCGGCGTTTCGACCTCGATGAAGCCCTGCGCGTCGAGGTAGCGGCGTATCTCGCTTATGATGCGCGAACGCTTGACGAATGTCTCGCGCACGTCCTGATTCATCACGAGGTCAACGTAGCGCTGGCGGTAGCGCAGGTCGGTGTTCGTCAGCCCGTGGTACTTCTCGGGCAGCACCTGCAGACTCTTGCTCAGCAGCGTGAAGCTCTCGGCGTGTACGCTTATCTCGCCCGTCTTCGTGCGGAAGACGAAGCCGGTAACGCCGACTATGTCGCCGACGTCGTCCTTTTTGAAATCGGCGTAGGCCTCCTCGCCGATCGAGTCGCGGGCGACGTAGACCTGTATCAGCCCCTTGAGATCCTGCACGTGGCAGAAGGACGCCTTGCCCATTATGCGGCGGCTCATCATTCTGCCGGCGATCGAGACGGTCTTGCCCTCGAGGGCGTCGAAGCCGTCGCGTATATCGGAGCTGTGGTGCGTGACGTCGAACCTCGTGATGAGGAAGGGGTCCTTGCCCGACGCCTGCAGCTCCGCGAGCTTCGCTCTGCGTATGGCGACCTGCTCGCTGACGTTTATTTCGGAACGGTCAAATTCGTTTTCGTTCATAACAGGGTTTTCCTTTCGCTTGTGAAAAAAGTCAAGCCGCAGGGAAGACCTGCGGCTCGGATGCGGTAGTCGTTGCGAATGCCGCTGAAGACGTTGCGGAGAACCCGCTTACTTGCTGATGCTCTTGATCTTGTACTTCAGCAGGCCCGCGGGCGCCTCGACCTTGACGGTGTCGCCCGCCTTGTGCCCCATAAGAGCCGCGCCGAGCGGGGACCTGTCGGAGATCTTGTTATCCATGGGATCCGCTTCGGCGGAGCCGACGATGGTATATTCTTCGGTTTCTTTCATTTCGCAGTCGGTGACCTTGACGATGGAGCCGATGGTAATGACGTCGTCGCTGATATTTTCTTCCTCGAAGATCTCGGCGGTGGCGATGTCTGCCTCAAGCTGCTTTATTCTGGCCTCGACCATGGCCTGCTCGTTTTTCGCCTCGTCGTATTCGCTGTTTTCGGAGAGGTCTCCGAAGGAGCGGGCGACCTTGATCTTTTCGGTAACTTCCTTACGTTTTTCGTTGATGAGCTGCTCGAGTTCTTCCTGGGCTTTTTTAAGTCCTTCTTTGGTGCGGATAGCTGACATTATATCATCCTCTTTCATATCGGTATCCTGCTTTTGATACCATTCTGTATATTATACAGAAATAATATGATGATGTCAATAGAAAAACCCGCGGAAAATGAAAAATACGGGGCGAAAACGTCCCGTATCTTCAATAAACCCGTTACTTGTTCTTCCCCTTGAAATACTTGTCGGAGAACTTGCCGCCGAGCTTCTCGATAAAGAGCTCGCGGGCGGCTTCGACGGAGCCCTTTTCGATGTCCGCCTTGTTGAGAAGCACCGCGTTGTTGTAGGTAAAGTAGAGGTAGAACGCGTCGTCGGTCTCATACACCTTGCTTATCTGGTCGAAATTCAGGAAGGTCTCGGTCGTATCCGTGCCGTTGTCGCTGAAGACGTATACGCCTTCGGGCGATAGGCGGATGATGTTGACCAGGGTGTGCAGCTGAGTCTGTGTGTTCCAGTGCAGGAGCAGCTGCTTTTTCATCATTCGGTTCATCAGCGGCGCCCAGAACGCGCCGAGCACGACCATGCCGGCGGCGAGTATCAGCGACGGGGTGAACTGGAAGCCAGTTTCGGATTTCAGCAGTCTGTCGACCTGCAGCGCGCCGATGACGATACCGGCGATCACAAGCCCGATGGAGTACATCAGGTTGCGGGTCGAACGCTTGCCGCGGACGTTGATGTGGAACAGGTTGAACTTGCAGAAGAGATCTTCGTCGTAGGCGACGGCGGCCTCAACGACTGCGTCGCGGGAGGGGATGAGCTTGACCGGAATGCTCGTGCGGCGCGCTTCGAGGTAGTAGCGCTTGTCATCGGCGGCGCCGATCGAGAACGCCTTGCGCGGCAGGATGCCTCCGCAGATTATGTCGCGGAAAAGCCCCTCTTTCGATATGCCGTCGAAGATGAAGCCGACGGTCCCGTTCTCCTTGCAGAGCGCCTTCAGCTCCTCTTCGCCGTGGATGTAGTCGCACTTGCCCTCGCCGTAGTCGTCGATATAGTTGTCGATAAAGCGCTGCAGCGTGCCCGCCGTGACGGGGCAGGAGGGCTCGGTGAAGACGGCTTCGCCTTCGCCGCCGGCGTGGAAGAAGCGCACCTTCTGACCTTCGCCGTCGGCGGAGGTCTCTTCGCGGAGCGCGCCGAGGAACTTCTCGACGTCGACACCCTTGACGACGCGGTATATCGGCTCGAACTCGAACGCGTCGGAGTGTATGTTTATCAGCTCCGCCATCGCGTAGCGCGCGGGATGCTCCGCGGCCTCGGCGTCGGTCAGCTTGCCCTTGAGCTTTTCGTACGCCTCCTTAGCGGCGACGAGGGAGTGGTTGCCGTCGGCGACGACGAGCAGCAGCGGCGCGGCGTCGGGGTCGGTGCCGTATTTGTCGGAGACGTATTTCTTCTCCGCCATCGAGGCGAGAACGCCGTCGATGCGCTCGGCTTCGCTCTCGGGGAGCTTCCAGCCGGCGATATGCCCGCCGTGCTCCGGCAGGTCGAAGTCGTAGAGCTTCTCGAATTCCGCCTTCTTCGCGGCGAGCGGCTCGATGATCGCTTTTTCCGCGTCGTCGGCGAAGATCACGAGGTGGCTGACTTCGCCGGGGGATTTCTCCCTGACCGTCACGCGCGGGGGAACGCGCTCGAAGACGGTTTCCTCGGAGGCGCGAACGAGAGTTTCGGCGTAGCGGGAGGGCTCGTACTGCTCGAGGTCGACCGCGCCGAGTATGCCGCAGCGGGTCTTTCCGTTTTTAAGCCCGCGCTCAATGTAGATATAGCAGTCGGGGTATTCGGCCATGAGGTCGCCGCCGAGGTATTCGCTGAAGCGGCGGCGTATCTCGCCCGCCTTTTCGGTGACGTCGGCGCCGGCGAGCTCGGCTTCGGGCAGGATGAGGTTAAGCGCGGAGGGCGCGTCGCCGCGCGCTTCGCGCGCGTTTTTCCAGTATTCCGGCTCGGAGGTGTACTGATCGCAGGCGATGACCGCCCATTTCTGCAGGTCCGCGTCCTTCGGGATGAGGAAGTCGGCTTTTTTGAAGGGGTTGATGCTCATATCCTTCTCCGTTCCGCCGCAAGCGGCAGTTAATATCAAATACGGGACTATTATAACAGAATAATAACGGTTTGGCAATAGAAAAAAGAAAACCGTCCGCGTCGGCGGACGGTTTTGAACGATATTGTTTCGCGGCGTCGCCGAAGCTCCGCGTCAGACGATGAATCTCTCCAGCTCCGCGGGAATATCGGCGCGGTCGGCGGAGATCGTCAGCGTGTACTGCGTGAGGGTGTCTTCGGAAAGAGCGCCGAGGCGCTCGATGAACGCCGCAAGCTCGGCGAAATCCCTGCCGCCTATCTTCATGCAGTTGTCTACGAAGATCTTGGTCGTGTCGTAGTTGGCGGCGTTCGTGCCGGCGATGAAGGCGTAAAGCTGGTCGTAGCCGTTGATGCCGTAGTCGTCGCTGTCGATCAGCTTGACGTTGGGCTTCAGGTCATAGGTGAGCTTCGCGGACTTCTCGATGCATACGATATGGCCGTGCTCCTCGCGTTCGGCGGCGTTGATCTCCTCGATCAGACGCTTGGTCTTGCCGCTTCCTTTTTTGCCGACTATCAATCTTATCATAACGGATCGCTCCTTTGTTGCTTGATGATTATATTATACATTATCATCGGGAGCTTTTCAAGGGGTTTTGCCCTAATTTCTCAATCTTTTGTTCAAATCTTCGCGAAGCTCCTCGAAACCGGGCTTGCCGAGCAGCGCGAACATATTCTTCTTATAGCTTTCCACGCCGGGCTGGTCGAAGGGGTTGACGCCGAGCATGTAGGCGGAAACGCCGCACGCCTTCTCGAAGAAGTATATCAGCGCGCCGACGTTGTATTCGTCGAGCTTCTCGACGCGGATGACGACGTTCGGGACGCCGCCGTCGCAGTGGGCGAGTATCGTGCCCTGCTGCGCCATGCGGTTGACGAAGGAGACCTTCTTCCCGTTGAGGAAGGCGATGCCGTCGTTGCTTTCGCCGAGGTCGTAGTCGGTCGCGGAGTTCTCTATCGAGAGGACGGTCTCGAACATGATGCGCTGGCCGTCCTGGATATACTGTCCCATCGAGTGCAGGTCGGTGGAGAAGGCGCAGGCGGCGGGGAAGAGGCCTCTGCCTTCCTTGCCCTCGCTCTCGCCGTAAAGCTGCTTGAACCATTCGGCGAACATCGTCAGCCGCGGCTCGTAGCTTACCATTATCTCAACGCTCTTGCCGAGGTTGAGCATCGCGTAACGCGCGAGCGCGTATTCCTCCGCCTGCGTGCCGACGCCCCGCTGTTCGTTCGCGGAGTCGGCGGCGCCGCGGAGCAGCTCGTCGATATCGCAGCCGGCGACGGCGATCGGGAGCAGTCCGACCGCGGAGAGCACGGAGAACCTGCCGCCGACGTCGTCCGGAACGACGAAGCTTTCCCAGCCCTTGCGGTCGGTCAGCTCCTTCAGCGCGCCGCGCGCCTTGTCGGTGGTGACGAAGATGCGCCTGTCGGCGGCGGTGCCGTACTTCTCCGTCAGCAGGCGGAAGAAAGCGCGGAACGCAACGCCGGGTTCGGTAGTGGTGCCGGATTTGGAGATGACGTTGATGCAGAAATCCTTGTCGCGGCATATATCGAGCAGTTCGTTGAGCGCGTCCGCGCTGACGGAGTTGCCGGCGAAGTATATCTTCGGCCCGTCGCAAAGCTCGTTGTGATAGACGCCCTTTATCGCCTCGATGACGGCGCGCGCTCCGAGGTAGGAGCCACCTATGCCGATGACGACGAAGACCTCCGCCTGCTCTCTGATGCGTTCGGCGGCGGCCTTTATGCGGCGGACCTCGTTTCTGTCGTAGTTGAAGGGGAGCTCCTGCCAGCCGAGGAAGCCGTTGCCCCTGCCGATGCCGCGTTCGAGCGTGGCGACGGCGTCGTCGCCCTCTGGACGAAGCTTTTCGATGAGTTTTTTCGCTGCATCGCCGATGAAGGTAAGGTCGGTCTTGATCATTTTTACCATCCTTTGCTTTTGAGAATTATATCAGAGCATTATAAACTTTTTCAGCAGCTCCAGCAGGCAGAAGCCGTAGCCGCGTTCCTCGACCGTTTCGGCGGCGTATATGCCGGAGGAATAGACGGTCTCGCCGCCCGCGGTCCAGGTCAGCGTGCCGAGCTCGTCGCCCGCCTCGACTGGCGCTTCGACGTATTCGGGGAGCCGCACCTCGCATTCCGGCTGTCTGGAGAAGGACTTTTCAACAAGCAGGTTTTTCGGAATAACGGCGTCCGCGGCGACCTGCTCCTTCACGCCGCCCTTGACGGCGACGGTGGGTATTTCCGGCTTCTCCAGCGGCAGCAGTCGGTAGTTCGCGAAGCCGTAGTTCAGCATCGCCTTCGCGGCGTCGAAGCGCGCCGTGCCGGAGGAGCTGCCGAGCACGACGGCGATGAGCTGCATCCCGTCGCGCTTCGCGGCGGCGGAAACGCAGTATTTCGCGCCGTCGGTGGAGCCGGTCTTCAGCCCGTTCGCGCCCCGGTAAAAGCGTATAAGTTTGTTGGTGTTAGTCAGCCCGAAGTCGCCGCCGCGCACCGAGTCGGTCCATATCGTCGTGTAGTCGAAGATAAGCTCGTGCCCGAGCAGCTGACGGCTCATCAGCGCGATATCGTACGCGCTGCTGTAATGCCCCTCCGCGTCGAGCCCCGTGCAGTTGACGAAGTTCGTGTCCGTCATTCCGAGCTCCGCGGCGCGGCGGTTCATGCGCGCGACGAACTCATCCTCGCTTCCCGCGACGTGTTCGCCGAGCGCAACGCAGGCGTCGTTCGCGGAAGCGATGACGACGCTTTTGAGAATGTCGCGCAGCGGCATCTGCTCATTTTCGCGCAGGTATATCTGACTGCCGCCCATCGAGGAAGCGTGAGTGCTCGCGGTAACGGTATCGTCGAGCGAGATCTCGCCCGCCTCGAGCGCCTCGACTGCGAGCAGGACGCTCATTATCTTCGTGACGCTTGCCATCGGCATACGTTCGTGCGCGGCGCGCGCGTAAAGGACTTCGCCGCTTTCGTACTCCATCAGCAGCGCGGCGCGGCAGTCGAGCGCGAGGTCGGGGTACTCCCGCGCCTGCGCGGCGGGAACGCCCGCGTTCGCGAGCAGCAGCGAAAGAAAGACAGCCGTAAGTTTTTTCAGCATATTATCCTCTCCTTTGGGTATTCTCAAAGGATATATATGCCGGAAACGCCGCCGCTAATACTATTCGACCGTGAAGGGAGTCATGCTTTCCGCGAACGACGGGTCGTCGGTGTAAGCCAGCAGCGAGATCGGTTTGGAAAGGTCGAGACTGAATATCCCCATGATCGACTTGCCGTCCACGGTGTAGCGTCCGCTGGAAAGGTCTATGGCGAAATCGCAGCGGCTCACGGCGTCGACGAAGTTCTTCACGTCGTTGATGGTGGTCAGGGCGATTTTCATTTGTGTCACGGTAAGCACCTCCTTTTCGGAATAATTATACCGCAAATCCGTTCATCGTTCAAGATGCAGTTGAAAAATATCCGCAAAAGATGTATAATCATTTGCGGTGATATTTATGAAGTACAAGATCGTCACTCTCGGCTGCAAGGCGAATCAGTACGACAGCGCGTATATGTCCCGGCTGCTCACCGCGGCGGGACACGCTGCCGTGAACGAGTCGCCGGAGCTTTGCATAATCAACTCCTGCACCGTGACCGCCGTCGCGGACGGCAAGAGCGGCAAGGCGCTGCGCCGCGCCCGCCGCGAAAACCCCGACGCCGTCATTGTGCTGACCGGCTGTATGGCGCAGACGCGCGAGGACGCCGCCGCGGCGTTCCCGGAAGCCGATATGATAATCGGAATAACCGAACAGCGCGACATAGTCCGCCTGCTCGATGAGCATTTGAAAAAGGGCGGCAGAAGCGTCCTCGTCGGCGAGAACAACGGCGGCGTTTCTTCGTTTATAGAAGCGTTTCCCGCGCACTCCCGCGCCTTTCTGAAGATCGAGGACGGCTGCGACAACTTCTGCGCCTACTGCGTGATACCCTACGCGCGCGGACGCGTGCGCTCAAAGCCGGAGGCGGCGGTGCTCGACGAGATCGCCACGCTGACCGACGGCGGCTATAACGAGCTGGTGCTGACAGGCATAAATATGTCCGCCTACGGCAAGGACTTCGGCGGCAGTTTCCTCGGGCTGCTGAATAAGATAGGGGAGCAGGGGAAGGCGAAGCGCGTGCGCGTTTCGTCGATAGACCCGAACCTGCTGACAGACGGGTTCATCGAAGCAGCGGGGAAGATGGACTTCCTCTGTCCGCACTTCCACCTTTCGCTGCAGAGCGGATGCGACGCGACGCTCGCCCGTATGGGCAGGCGTTATACGACGGAGTTTCTCACCTCGGCGGCGGAGAAGCTCCGCGCCGCGATCCCGAACGTGCAGTTCACCGGCGACGTGATCGTCGGCTTCCCCGGCGAGACGGATGAGGAGTTCGCGGCGACCTGCGAATTCGTCAGGCGCCTGCGCCCGCTCGACCTGCACGTCTTTCCGTATTCGCGCCGCAAGGGGACCCGCGCCGCGTCGATGCCCGATCAGGTGCCGCAGGAGGTCAAGCGCCTGCGGAGCGAAAAGCTCATCGCGCTCGTGAATTCTATCCGCGCGGAAGTCATAGCGGAAGCGGAGAAGCGCCCCTTGAGCGTGCTTTTCGAGACGGAAAAGGACGGCGCTTTCGAGGGCTTCTCCCGAGAGTATATCCCCGTGAAGCGTCGCGGTAACTACCGCTGCGGCGAGGTCTTCGACGTTGAGCCGGAAGCGTGAAAAGAATAATAAATGAAGAAAGCCGCGATGCGTTCTGCATCGCGGCTTCGTTTTTGAGTTTAATCGTCCGGCGGGGGCTGGAAGCCGCTGTCGGATGATTCCGGAGGATCGGGAGGCGTCTCCGCGGAGGAGCTCTCCGGCGGGGGCTCGGCGGAGGAGGAGCTGTCCTGCTGCGCCTCGGAGGAGGACGGGATATCCGGCTCGGAGCTGTAGCTGCTGTCCGGAACGTCGGAGGAGGAGCTTGTCTGCGCTTCGCTTCCGTCGTTCCCCGCGCCGTTTCCGGAGCTGCTCGAGCTCCTTCTTCTGCGCGAAGAGGACGAGCCGGCGCTTTCCCTGCTGCTTTCGCTTCGGACGCTGCTTTCGTCGTCGCTTTCGATCTGTCCGCCGCTGACGGTGTGGCTCGAGAAAACGTAGCCGCCGGGGACGAAGTTGCCGCCGCCGTCGCCGTCCGAAGTGACGGTGGCGAGCAGCGAGAAGACCGCCACGAGCACGACGAATACGCCCACCGCCGCCAGCGTAAGAACTATCTGGCGGTGTTTTCTCGCGGCCGCGCCGGCGTCGTCGGCGTTACCGAGCGCGCCGCCGCAGTATATACACACACGGCTCCTGTCGGGAAGCTCGTTCCCGCAGAAGGGGCATTCTCGCATTATCACGCGGCTTCTCCTTTTCTCTCCGGAGGGGTATTATTTCGCGTAGTCGACTGCGCGGCTTTCGCGCACGACGTTGACCTTGATCTGGCCGGGATACTCCAGCTCTTCCTCGATCTTGGCGGCTATCTCGCGGGCGAGCAGCGTCATCTGATCGTCGCTGATATCCTCGGGGCGTACCATAACGCGCACTTCGCGTCCGGCCTGGATGGCGAAGGTCTTTTCAACGCCCTTGAAGGAGGAGGTGAGCTCCTCGAGGCGTTCAAGACGCTTGATGTAGTTCTCGAGGTTCTCGCGTCGCGCTCCGGGTCTGGCGGCGGAAATCGCGTCCGCGGCCTGAACGATGAACGCCGTGACGGTCTTCGCCTCAACGTCGCCGTGGTGGGCGGCGATGGCGTGGACGACCTCGTCGCTCTCGCGGTGCTTCTTGGCGAAGTCAACGCCGAGCTGGATGTGGGAGCCCTCGAACTCGTGGTCGAGCGCCTTGCCGATGTCGTGCAGCAGGCCGGCGCGCTTGGCGAGCGTGACGTCGCTGCCCATTTCCGCAGCGAGCGCGGCGGAGATGTTGGCGACCTCGATGGAGTGCTTCAGCACGTTCTGGCCGTAGCTGGTGCGGTAGCGCAGGCGGCCGATGAGCTTGACGATCTCGGGATGTATGCCGTGGAGGCCGAGGTCCATAACGGTCTTCTCGCCCTCCTGCTTGATGGTGGCTTCAACGTCGCGGCGCGCCTTCTCGACCGTCTCTTCGATGCGGGCGGGATGGATGCGGCCGTCGGAGATGAGCTTCTCGAGCGACTGGCGCGCGATCTCTCTGCGCACCGGCTCGAAGCAGGAAATGGTTATCGCCTCGGGCGTGTCGTCGATGATGATGTCGACGCCGGTCAGCGTTTCGATGGCGCGGATGTTGCGGCCCTCGCGGCCGATGATGCGGCCCTTCATGTCGTCGTTGGGAAGCGGCACGACGGAGACGGCGGTCTCGGCTACGTAGTCGGACGCCATCTTCTGCACCGCTACGGAAAGCACCTCGCGGGCGAGGGACTCCTGCTCGTCGCGCAGGTTCTCCTCGTACGCGCTGATGCGGACGGCCTTCTCGTGAACGAGCTTGTCTTCGAGCGTCTGCAGCAGGTATTCCTTCGCCTTATCGGTGGAATAGCCGCTGATGCGCTCGAGCATTTCGAGCTGTGCTTTCTTGACCTGCTCGACCTCGGCGTTCTTTGCGTCGAGATTGGCGAGCTTGGCGTTGAGGGATTCCTCCTTGCGCTCGAACTGCTCTATCTTTTTGTCAAGGGATTCTTCCTTCTGAACGATGCGCTTTTCCTGCCGCTGAACTTCGCTTCTTCTTTCGCGGAGCTCTCTGTCGGCTTCGTTTCTGTTCTTAATGATCTCTTCTTTGGCCTCTATGACCGCTTCCTTCTTTTTGCTCTCCGCGGTCTTGAGCGCCTCGTTGATGATGCGCTTGGCTTCGTCTTCTGCGTAGCCGAGCTGCTGCTCGGCGCTCTTCTTGCGGTAGTTGAAACCCAGCCGCCACGCGATGGCGCCGAATATGACGCCGCCGGCGACCAGACCGATTGCCAGTGCTATGTACCACTGCATAGTGGTTCCTCCTTCTTTGTTATTGCCGTATCGAATCGGCTCAGTTATGTTTGGATTTTATGAAAGTTTTTATCACGGGAGGGGGCGAAATAACACCTTTTTCCCGATTATATATAAAAATATTCATAACATACACATCTATCATACTCCATCAAGCGCGGGTTTGTCAAGATAATTTATACGAACGGGCGGGATTTTTGTGCAATACTCCACAAAATACAAAAAGGTATTTACTTTTGCGGTCGGCTTTGATATAATGTGCGGGTGCAGAACTATAAGAGGAGAAGCGCGCAAGAGCGCGTTTGCATATTATCCCTTTGTTCAGGAGATGATGAAATGTACGGCCAGGATAAGTTTTACGCGCCCGCGGCGCGCAGAAAAGAGATAAAAGAAAACCGCTTTTACACCGAGTGCCTTGAGCCCGCGGAGAGCATAAAAGCGATAGTCGAGAACAGCGCCGACAAATTCGGAGGCAACAACGCTTTCGGTATCCGCGTCGGCGAAGGGAAGTTCAAATATATCACCTTCCGCGACTTCAAGGCGCAGATCGACGCGCTCGGAACGGCGTTCGTCGAACTCGGTCTGAAGGGCAAGCACATCGCCGTCATCGGCGAGAACAGCTACGAATGGTGCCTTTCGTGGATGGCGGTCGTCTGCGGTACGGGCGTCGTCTGCAACCTTGACAGAGAGCTTTCGATAGAAGAGCTCACGACGCTGCTCGAGAAGGGCGACATCAGCGCCGTCGTTTATTCCAACGACGTCAGGGCGAAGATGGACGAACTGCGCAAGATCCGCGGCGACATTACCTATATCTGCATGCAGGAATCGGAGACCGACCCCTGCCTGCCGAAGCTGATACAGCGCGGCGCGACCGGCATCCTCGCCGGCAACCGCGAGTTCGTGGACGCCAAGATTGACCGCAACGCCTTCGCGGTACTGCTTTTCACCTCCGGTACGTCCGGAATGGCGAAGGGGGTTATGCTTTCCAATAAGAATATCTGCTTCGATATCTGGGCGATGGACCAGAGAAACGATCTGCAGCCCGACGATACCTTCCTGACATTCCTGCCGCTTCACCACATACTGCAGTGCAGTCTGAGCTTTGTGCACCCGGTTTATGCCGGCTGCTGCAACTATTTCTCACGAGGCATCCGATATCTGCTGAAGGACCTGCAGGAAGTCAAACCGACCATGTTCTTCGCCGTGCCGCTCGTCGTTGAGACGTTCTATACACAGATGATGCTTAAGATAAAGCAGAAACGCGGCGGAACTATGGCGCTCGACGCGGGCATCCTCGCGACGAAGGCGCTCGGCGCCGTCGGTGTTAATCTCGAAAAACGCCTGTTCAAGCAGGTGCACGAGATGTTCGGCGGCAGACTGCGCTTCCTTATGTGCGGCGCGGCTCCGCTGCTCCCGATCGCGCAGGTCACGCTGCGCAACATGGGCATAACGCTCGGCACGGGCTACGGCCTGACCGAGACTTCGCCGGTCAACACCTCCGAATACCGCGACGTTTACCGCCCC
The DNA here is from genome assembly GCA_017438525.1 of Clostridia bacterium. Taxonomy (NCBI): domain Bacteria; kingdom Bacillati; phylum Bacillota; class Clostridia; species Clostridia bacterium. The sequence continues at coordinate 14,824 of JAFRVI010000015.1, read as the reverse complement.
GGCTCCTCCGGCCCCGCGCTTGTGGGAGTCAGGATTAAGATCGACAACCCCGACGAAAACGGAGTCGGCGAGATCTGCATCAAGGGCGACAACGTCATGCTCGGCTACTATAAGGATCCGGACGCGACCGCGGCGGTCATCAAAAACGGCTGGTTCCACAGCGGCGACCTGGGCTACCTCGATAAAGAGGGCTGGCTCTTCGTCACCGGCAGAGAGAAGAACGTCATCGTGCTGAAAAACGGCAAAAAGATCTCCCCCGAGGAGATGGAGACCGTGCTGACGAGGGAGCTTTCGATCCTCGAATGCATCGTCGAGGGCGAGGAGAACCCCGTAACGAAGGACGTCGCCATCGTCGCTACGATCGTGCCGGACTACGAAAGCATCAAGCGCCTGAACCTCTGCGATCCGGACAACGCCTTCGCGGTCGAGAAGCTCGTTGCCGCGGACGTCGAGAAGGTCAACAAGACGCTTGTCGGCTACAAGCGCATCACCAAATGGGTTATCCGTCGGGAAGAGTTCGAGAAGACCACTACCCGCAAGATAAAGAGATATAAAAAGTAAAAAAACAGAGGTGTGACCATGGATAATTTTGAAAAGATCAAGCAGATACTTATCGACGAGATAGGCATCGAAAAGGACAAGATAATGCCCGCCAGCGACCTTCGCGACGACCTGCATTTCAACTCGCTGGAGTTCGCGCAGCTCGCCAACTCCGTCGAAGAGGAGTTTTCCGTCTCCATCCCGGACGAAGCGCTCGAGGACGTCCGCACGATCCAGGATATCCTGGACCTGCTGGATAAGTAAAAAAGCGAAAAACAAACGGAAAGACCGGCGCAACCGCGCCGGTCTTTTGACTTGCTACTCTTCTTTGTGTTTTTTTAGCATTATTAGTAAACGTATAGTGGCGCCAGTTTGATGCATTATGTATTCCAACACGTTTCTTTTTGCCTGAGATTTGTGCTTTGCGTAATTGTTGTTATAGTCAGTATAGAGTTTTAGGAGGATTTCTAAATAATTGGATATTTCTTTTGGTACACCGACTTCTTTTAGATAGGTTCCATATTCGGATTTAAGATTTTCGAGCGTGCGATCACTGTTGAAAAACTCTTGGAAAAAGGACTCTAGCGCTTTTCTAAAACCATCGGCGACAAGTGAGGGATCAATTGTTTCGTTTACATAGTGTTTTAATGCAGCTACATACAGGCTGTGGGTATTGGGGTATGCGGTTAACCATTTAAGGACATCGGTTACAAGTGGTTCATCAAGTTCTTTTACACCTTTTGGTATTATCAATGTGTCTTTGCCGCTTTTTGTGATTTCATACGGAATACCTAGCGTATTAAGCTCTAATTCTAAGAAATTTAGGAATTTAACACCGCAATACACCCTTGTTTTTGAACCATAGATTGTATTACCTATTTTGTCAGAAACAGTATTACAAAAAGCGACAAACTTTGATATTAGTATGCGCATATTGGTTGATGATTGAAAACTGTTATTGAGTAATATGTGTGCTGCCTCGTATTTTTCAACTTTTTCATAAACGACATTACAATAGTTCCTGTAATCATCTTCTGAAACGCAATCTGATATCTCTTCCATGTAGTTACTAATTCTATTTTTTAGTAAGTCGAGTTTCTTTTCATCGTCGAATCCAATTCCGAGTATTCTTGTGTAGTTAATGTAATCCATGGCGTATCCTTTCAATTATAATCTCTTAGGTTCACCATATAAACCCGCACTTTTCATAATGCGCAAGTATCAGCTTGACGGCTTCGCCGTAGCTCAAGCTGCCGCGCTTGTCGCGCTGCGCCTTTATGAAGGCGTCGTTCGCCTTCTGGCTCGTCTCCATGACCTTGCCCTCGAACTGCTTCCAGTAGTCGTTGCGCGCCTTTATATCGCGCTTCATACCGTCCGAGCAGTGCGCGTAGACCTCGCGCCACATATCCTTGTCGTACTTATACAGCGCGTTCGAGCAGTAGATATACGCCGAGAAATAGCCGGAGTAGCGGTAGTCCGCGCTGTCGGATACCGAGCAGGCGAGGAAGGCGAAGAAGTTGCACTCGTCCTCGTAGGCGAAGCCGCGGGTGTGCGCCAGCTCGTGCGCGGCGGTGTATGGGATATCGAAGTCGGGGATGTCGACGTTGACGTTCGATTCGCAGAAGATTGGGCAATAGACGCCCTCGATGCCGGTATAGGACCACAGGTGCGAGACCGCCACCGGCTTCGGGAACCATACCGAGCCCCACAGCAGCGGGTATTCGTCGTCAAGCTTCGCGTAGCAGTCGTTCGCGTCGTATAGCGTGCCGTAGAGCGAGCGGGAGAGCTTCGTTACGCCGTTTTCGTCCTCCGTCAGCGCCTCGCGCTCGGCGGAGGCCTTCTCCGCGAGGTCGGCGCATACCGCCTGCAGATACTGCGCGGACTTCGCGGAGGTATCAAGCTCCAGCAGGTCGGCGGCGCGGTATCTGTAGTAGTTCGCGCCGTGCATCACCATATACATAAGCAGTCCGCAGGAGAGTATCAGCCAGACGCGTTTCAGAAGAGTCGTGAGCGGGTTTACGCCTTTCCTGCGGCAGCGGCGGAAGAGAAGCACCGTCAGCGCGACCGCCGCCGGAACGGCGAGGAACACGACCGTTTCGGTTATCGAGAAGGGGAATATCGAGATAATGAATCCGAGCGGCACCGAGATAACGCGGAATATCCCGCGCGCGAAGATATACTCCGCTACCCACGGCGTGAGCGGCAGCAGGAAATACATCGCCGCCGCGAGCGTTATCGGCAGCAGATAAAGCAGAAGCTTCGGCAGTATGCGTTTGAGCGTTTCGCGCTTCATATCCCGTTCTCCCTTCGTTTTTTCGATTATACCACCGTTCGCAGCGGTTTGCAACCGCGAAAGGCGTGTTTTTTATCGGCTCATTTTTTTAATCCTATTGCAATTTCGGAGAACGTGTGATACAATACATAATGAATAATAATCTAATAGGCGGATTATATCATTTTGCTGACTTGAAATGGAATATCCGCGGAGGATATGGAGACCTTAACGTGAAAAAACTGATTTCACTTATGCTTGCCGCGCTGATGCTCGCGCCGCTTTGCGCCACCGTTCCGACGGCCGCGGCGAACGAAGTCAGTATCGTGGTGGATACCGCCGGTACCGTAACGCGCGGGACAGAGGGCGTGCAGATCGCCGTGCGGATTTCCGCATCGCCGCGTTGGGGCGCGATTCAGGCAACTGTAGATTTCGATTCTTCATCGCTTTGTTTTATCGGATTTGAACTGAATCCGGAGCTGTGTCGGCAGATAAACGAGGGCGAGATGTGCATTTTCGGCGTAAACGCCGGTAACGCCTTGAATGGCAGCGTTTCGTTCGGTTATGCTTCCGCGTACAATGCCGGCGGAGGCGAAGGGTATTACCCCGGCGAATACGATTATTTCGGCACGCTGACGTTCGACGTGCGGAAGGGTGCGCCGCTCGGGTTCACGGGGGTCACAGTCACCGTAACTGAACTTTCGCGTAACGAAGACGATGTTCCGGTCGCCGTTGGTTACACGGTTGCGGGCGGCGGCATGACGCTGATCTGCGGTCATGATTGGCGGCCGGTTGAGGTCGTTCCCGCTTCCTGTGAAGAAGACGGCTATATACGCTGCGTTTGCGTTGAGTGCGGGGATGAATACACCGAGGTTGAGCATGCGATCGGTCACGATTGGGGAGATTGGACTGAATCGAAGCCGGCGACCTGTTCGGACTTCGGAGCGGAAATACGCTTTTGCAACAACAATCACGAACATTTTCAGGTGCGTCAGCTCGATCCCCTCGGTCACGATTGGGGAGATTGGGAGACCGTTTCCGACGCCACCTGCGTTAAAAAAGAAGTACAGCGCCGTGTCTGCGTGCGGGACGCTTCGCATATCGAAACGCGCGAGTTCGGCGAGATCGATCTTATCGGCGGTCACGCCTGGGGCGAGTGGGAAGTGACAAATCCCGCGACCTGCACCGAATCCGCCGTCGAAACGCGCGTCTGCGCGAACGACGCTTCGCATACCGAGACCCGCGAGGGTCAGGCCGCGCTCGGCCACGATTTCGGCGAATGGACCGAAACGAAGGCGCCCTCCTGCACGGAGGCGGGCGAGGAGACGAGATACTGCTCGCGCTGCGACGCGTTTGAAACGCGCGAAGCCGCGCCGCTCGGCCACGACTGGGGCGAGTGGGAGACCGCTGTCCCCGCGACCTGCGCCGCCGCCGGAACGGAGACCCGCGTCTGCAAGAGAGACGCTTCGCATACCGAAACGCGCGAGCTCGCCGTAGACCCCGAGGCGCACGCCTGGGGCGAATGGAGCGAGACCTCCGCCGCGACCTGCGAAACCGCCGCCGTCGAAACGCGCGTCTGCGCGAACGACGCTTCGCATACCGAGACCCGCGAGGGTCAGGCCGCGCTCGGCCATGACTTCGGCGAATGGACGGTCACGAAAGAGCCGACCTGCGCCGACGCGGGCGAGGAATCCCGTACCTGTACCCGTTGCGATGCGGTCGAAACTAGAGAAACCGCTTCGCTCGGTCATGCTTGGGGAGAGTGGGCCGTCACGACCCCCGCGACCTGCGCCGCCGCCGGAACGGAGACACGCGTCTGCAAGAGGGACGCTTCGCATACCGAAACGCGCGAGCTTGCAGTAGACCCCGAGGCGCACGCCTGGGGCGAGTGGCAGACCTCCGAAGAGGCGAACTGCGTTCACGGAAAGATCGAGACACGCGTGTGTGCCAACGACGCTTCACATACGGAAAGAAGAGAAACGGGCGAGCCGATCCCCGACGCGCACGCCTGGGGCGAGTGGAAAGTGACAAAACCCGCCACCGTCTTTGAAGACGGGGAGGAAACGCGCGTTTGCGGAAACGACCCGTCGCATTTTGAAACGCGCGTGATACCGAAGCCGGAATACGTCGTATGCGACGTTGATTTCGACGGAGGATTCACCGTTTCCGACGCGCTCCGCGCTTTGCGCATAGCCGCGAGGGTCGACGAGGCGGACGAGCTTATACGCGCCGCCGCGGACGCCGATCTCGACGGCGAAGTTACCGTTGCCGACGCGCTCGCGATACTGCGGAAGGCGCTCGGACTTGTTTCTGAATAACACGGGAGGGACCGCAATGAAAAAGGTCATTTCCATAATAATAGTCGCGGTCGTGTTCGGAGCCATGCTCTGTCCGGCCTTCGCGTCGGCGGAAGCGGCCCCGACGTCTTACAGCATAAAGAACATGACCGCGCGTTTCACGCCGGGCGAAGACGCCGTGGGCACTATCGCGATAGAAGCGGACGCCGACGGGATAGCCGCCGACGAGTATATCAACGTCAGCATTTACGCATCCGTCGGCGATATATCCGACGTCCCCGGCGGCGCAGCGGATCCGTTGACGTTCCGCCTTTTCAAAGCGGAAAACTGCGTTTCGGGCGGCAGACTTTCGATCACCGTCAACGGCTCGGTCGAGAAGCTGCTCGGCAAATGCGCCGTCTGCGTGCAGATACCCAACCGCGGTGAAAACAACGACTGGGTGCGCACGTATCTGGAGGCGTCGCTGACCGCCGCTTCCGGCGCGGAAGGCGAAACGAAAACGATATGGGCGCCCGCCGGTTTCGCGGCGGAGGAATGGCTGAACGCCAACGGCGCGGAGCTGTTCGAACGCGACAGTATGAAGATAAGCGGCTGGAAAAACGCCGAAGGCTCGCCGCTCGGCGACGCCGCGATACCGCTGACCGGGCTTTCCGTTGAAGCGCAGTGGGAGCCGACGAAGGGCTGGCTGCTCGGCGATCTCGATTACGACGGAGTCCACACCGTCGCGGATGCGCTTGCCGCGCTCCGTATCGCAGCCAAGCTTGCCGAGCCGGACGATTTGGATAAACGCGTCGGCGACGTGGATTTTGATGAAGAGATAACGGTGGCTGACGCGCTGGCGATCCTGCGCATCGCGGCGAAGCTCGCCGAGCCGTTTGATATTTACGTATAATACAAATTCGGGAGAACGGCTATGAAAAAACTTGTTTCGATAATCCTTATGCTTGCGATGTTCACAACGATGGTCGCGGCCGCCGGTTCAGGCGACATTGACAACGACGGCGCGATCACCGTTTCCGACGCGCTGAAGGCGATGCGTATCGCCGCGCAGCTCGAGCCGCACGCCGCTTCTGCGGACGTCGACGGCGACGGGAGCGTTACCGTTGCGGACGCGCTGCAGATACTGCGCTGTGCCGTCGGCTTCATTACGCCGTCCGGACTCTCGGGCAATACGCAGATAAACGTCAGAGTTACCGACAAAGCGGCTTCATGGGGAGTGACTCAGGCGATGGTCGACCGCGGGATGACGAATATCGGCGACACCGCGCGCCTTGTCAGAGTCATGCGCAAAGCCGCGGCGGGTGAAGAGATCACTATCGGCTTCATCGGCGGCTCCATAACCGTCGGAGGCATGGCTACTACCGAGTATACCCGTTACGCCCGCGTCGTCGAGGCGTGGTGGAAGCGCACCTTCCCGAATACGAGGATAAACTACGTCAACGCCGGCTACAGCGGCACTCCGAGCTTCTTCGGCGTACATCGTATGCAGGAAGACCTTATGCAGTACGAGCCCGATTTCGTTATGATCGAGTTCGGCGTCAACGATAACCTTCAGGACTGGCAGAAGGAGGCGTACGCATCGCTGGTGCGCCGCGTGCTGACCGCCGACTGGCAGCCCGCGGTAATGCTTTTCTTCATGACGAATAACGACGGCAGTAACGCTCAATCCGATCAGCAGCCGATAGGCGAGTATTACGATCTGCCGATGGTCAGCGAGCGCGACGCGATCTGGCCGGAGGTCAAGCCGCCTTACGGCACCGGCAGCACCTTCGCTTGGGAAGATATCGTCGCCGACTACGTCCACCCGACCGATAAGGGGCACGGCATCTGCGGCGAGCTGATAAACTGCCTGCTGCAGGCCGTCTACGACAACCTCGATAAGCTCTCTTCCGAAATCAAACCCGTCCGCGAGGACGTTCCGCTGCCGTATATTTACGAACACACCGCGTGGCTGAACCACCGTAACACAACGCCCGTTCGGCTCGGCGGCTTCGCGGAATACACGACCGACAACTTCTCGTGGAGAGCGACAGGCGGCGACAGCGATCCGCTTATTATCCGTTACTACGGCAAGCGCATCTCGCTCGCCATAAAGCAGCAGGAGGCGTCCACGATGAAGGCGTCATTCACCGTAGACGGCGGTCCCGCGGTCATGATAGACAACAACAACCTCCTTATCGCGGCCGGCCAGTACGCCTACTACAAGCTGGACGAACGCGAGGAAGGATGGCACACTATCGAAATATCCTCGCTCAGCGGCACGCTGACGATACTCGGACTCTTCACTTCGTGGTAAGCCGGGATTAGCCGTACCCTAATCGGCAAACAGTCAATAATAAAAAGCGCCGAAAAGAAAGGTGATATAATATGAAGAAAATCATAGCTATAATCCTCGCGCTCGCGATGTTCACTACGATGGTCGCGGCGGCGGGGCTCGGCGACGTCGACGGCGACGGTGCGATCACCGTTTCCGACGCGTTGAAGGCGCTGCGCATCGCCGCGGGCATTGATGCTTACGCCGCGGACGCGGACGTCGATTCCGACGGCTCCGTCACAGTCGCGGATGCGCTGCAGATCATGCGCTGCGCGATGGGCTTTATCACGCCCGAAGGGCTCTCCGGCGACTTCGAGCTGACCGTTCCGATAACGGAAGCGGCGCTTGCGACGGGACTTGAGCAGTTTATGGTCGACCGCGGGATGACCTCCCTCGGCGATCCCGCGCGCTTCGTCAGAGTTATGCGCAAGGCGATGGCGGGTGAGGAGATCACCGTCGGCTTCATCGGCGGCTCCGTGACCTACGGCGGCGCCGCGACGACTCAGGAAGCCCGCTGGGCGAGAGTCGTCGAGAAGTGGTGGAAGGATACCTTCCCGCAGGCGAAGATAAACTACGTCAACGCCGGCCAGAGCGGAACGCCGAGTTTGTTCGGTGTGCACCGCGTCGACGACGACCTGCTGAAATACGATCCGGACTTCGTGGTTATCGAGTTCGGCGTCAACGACGAGCTGCAGGATTGGCAGCGCGACGCTTACGCGTCCCTCGTTCGCCGCATCATCACTCATAAGAGTATGCCCGCGACGATGCTCTTCTTCGTTATGAACGAGGGCGGCACCAACGCGCAGCGCGATCAGATCCCGATCGGCGAGTTTTACGATCTTCCGATGGTCAGCTACTGCGACGCCGTCTGGCCGTCCGTTATCGGATACGGTCACACCGGCGGCAAGTTCGTATGGACGGACATCTGCGCCGACTGGGTGCATCCGACCAACGCCGGACACGCTATGTGCGGACAGCTCATCAACTGCTATCTCGAGGCGGTCTATCAGAATATAGACAAGCTTTCGTCCGAGGTCAAGCCGGTCCGCGAAGACACCCCCGTGCCTTACTACTATCAGAACACGAAGTGGTATAACTACCGCAACACCACGCCGGTCAGCATGGGCAGCTTCGTCAGATACCTCAACAACGGCTCGTCCTGGCAGGCGAACGGCAACAGCACGGATCCGCTGATCCTCCGCTGCTACGGCTCGCGCATAATCATGCCGATACAGCAGAGCGAATCCGACACCGTCAAGGCGACAGTAACCATCGACGGAGGCGATCCGATCTGGCTGGACGCCGAGCATCTGCTCATATCCTCCGGACGCTACGCGTATTATTTCCTGTATGACGGCGCGGCGCCCGCGTGGCACACCGTTGAACTGACGCTGCTGGACGGCACCGTCAGCCCCGGCGGGCTCTTCGTTTCCTGGCGGGATCAATAAGGTATGAGCCGCCGGAGGCGGTTTGTATACGCGTGAAAACGCGAAAAAACTTTTGGGAGGAAAACAGAAATGACAACCTTCAAGAAAATGCTGGCTGAATTCATCGGCACCTGCGTGCTCGTAGTATTCGGCTGCGGAGTCGCCATCGTTTCCGACGTCAACCTCGTAGCGACCGCGCTCGCTTTCGGCCTCGTGATCGTCGCTATGGCGTATTCGGTGGGGAACGTAAGCGGATGCCACATCAACCCCGCCGTGTCCTTCGGTATGCTCGTCGCGGGCAAAATGAAAGTAGTTGAGTTCTTCGAGTACATCTGCGCGCAGTTCCTCGGAGCTATCGCCGGTGCGGGCATCCTTTGCGCCTTCTTCGGCGCTGACAGCGGCCTCGGCGCGAACGCGTGCCAGGAAGGCGTTGAGATCTGGCAGGGACTCGTCATTGAAGTCATCCTGACCTTCGTCTTCGTCTTCGCTATCCTCGGCGTGACCTCCAAGAAGGAGTTCGGCTCCGCCGCCGGTATCGTTATCGGTCTGACGCTGACGCTGGTTCATCTGCTCGGCATCGCCCTCACCGGAACGTCCGTCAACCCCGCGCGCTCCTTCGGACCCGCGCTGCTTGCGGGCGGAGACGCTCTGAGCCAGGTCTGGATCTTCATTCTCGCTCCGCTGGTGGGCGCCTGCCTCGCCGCGCTCGTTTTCCGCTGCTTAGCGAGCAAGGAAAAGGAAGCGTAATCGCGGCTGCTTGAACTGAATTGACAGTTGTTTTTTGCGCGGGCGGGGGAGAGATCCCCTGCCCGCCGAAAAATTTTTTCAAATAAATAAAAATAATGCTTGCATTTTCCGGAAATGTGTGTTACCATAGAATCCACCTCGCATTGGAGGGGTTCTTTTTTTGTGCGCCCCGAAATGCCCGAACGGGCCGAGGGAGTTCCGTTTAAGGAACATTAACGAACGGGAGGAAATCCGATGAGAGTTAAAATCACTCTTGCCTGCACCGAGTGCAAGCAGCGCAACTACGACACGATCAAGAACAAGAAGAACGATCCCGACAGACTTGAGATGAACAAGTACTGCCGCTTCTGCCGCAAGCACACCTTGCACAGAGAAACGAAGTAATCGGGAGGGCACTGAAATGGCTGAAACCAAGAAAAAGGGCAGAATCAGACGCTACTTCAGAGAGCTCGTATCCGAGTTCAAGAAGCTCGAATGGCCGACCAAGAGCAAGGTCCTGAACAACACCATCGTCGTTCTGGTCATGATGCTTTTCGTCACGGCTTTCGTTTGGGTGCTGGATCTGGGATTCTCCAAGTTCCTGGAGTTCATTCTCGGTCTGGCGAAGTAACAGCGTTCAGGGAGAATTGATATGGCGTCCGAAGATGCGAGATGGTACGTTGTGCACACTTATTCCGGCTATGAGAATAAGGTCGCGCAGAACATCGAGAAAATAGTCGAGAATCGCGGTCTCCGCGATCAGATACTTGACGTCAAGGTCCCCACCGGCATCTTCACCGAGATGAAGGACGATAAAAAGGTCGAGGTCGAGCGCAAGCTGTTCCCCGGCTACGTCCTCATCAAGATGGTGATGAACGAGGATACCTGGTACATCGCGAGGAATACCCGCGGCGTCACCGGTTTCGTCGGCCCGGGATCGAAGCCCGTCCCGCTAACCGAAGCGGAGGTCGAGGCGCTGGGCGTCGAGGTCCGCGAGATCGAGGTAAGCTACGCCGAAGGCGATACCGTCAAGGTTATCGACGGTTCCTTCGAGGGCTTCACCGGCAAGGTCTCCGAAATTTCCAAGGAACGCGGCAAGGTCTCCGTCCTCATCACGATGATGGGGCGCGAGACTCCCGTCGAGTTCGATCTGGATCAGGTCGCTGCCGTCGAGGAGTGACCTAAAGGTACGATTTAATGCGGGCAACCGCCTTAAATATCGTGGAAGGGAACGAGCTTTCCCGCCATACCACATTACGGCGAAGCCGCGCGCTTACGCCGAAAGAAAGGAAAGAAAACAATGGCTCAAAAAGTAATTGCCTACATCAAGCTGCAGATCCCCGGCGGCAAAGCGACCCCCGCGCCGCCCGTCGGCCCCGCGCTTGGACAGCACGGTGTAAACATCGTGGGATTCACGAAGGAATTCAATGAGCGTACGAAGAACGACATCGGGCTTATCATCCCCGTCGTCATCACCGTCTACGCCGACCATTCCTTCTCCTTCATCACGAAGACTCCTCCGGCCGCGGTCCTCATCAAGAAGACCCTGAATCTCGAGAAGGGTTCGGGCGTCCCGAACAAGACCAAGGTCGCGACCATGACCTTCGAGCAGTGCAAAGAGATCGCTCAGATAAAAATGAAGGATCTGAACGCTTACGATCTCGATCAGGCCGCGAAGATGATCGCCGGTACCGCCCGCAGCATGGGCGTTGTTGTGGAGGGCTGAAGATGAAACACGGAAAGAAATACAACGCCGGCTCGGCGCTGCTTGACAGCACCAAGCTCTACGAAGTAGAAGAAGCGATCGATCTCGTTCAGAAGACCGCTCAGGCCAAGTTTGACGAGACCATCGAGATCCACATCAAGCTGGGCGTCGACTCCCGTCACGCCGATCAGCAGGTCCGCGGCGCGGTCGTCCTGCCTCACGGCACCGGCAAAAACGTCAGAGTCCTGGTCTTCGCCAAGGGCGACAAGGTTCAGGAAGCTCTCGACGCGGGCGCCGATTTCGCCGGCGGCGACGAATTCATCCCCAAGATCCAGAACGAGAACTGGTTCGACTACGACGTGGTCGTCGCGACTCCCGACATGATGGGCGTCGTCGGCCGTCTCGGTAAGATCCTCGGACCCAAGGGCCTTATGCCTAACCCGAAGGCCGGCACCGTAACGATGGACGTGGCGAAAGCCGTCGTCGATCTGAAAGCCGGTAAGATCGAGTACCGTCTCGACAAGACCAACATCATCCACTGCGTTATCGGCAAGGCCTCCTTCGGCACCGAGAAGCTGACCGAGAACTTCAACACTCTGCTGGCCGCGGTCAACGCCGCCAAGCCCGCCGCCGCGAAGGGACAGTACATCCGTTCCTGCGCCATCGCGTCCACCATGGGCCCCGGCATAAAGATCAACCCCTCCAGAGTTATGTAAAAATTTCTCTTGACAAAGAGAAAAAAGCGTGTATAATAATATTTGCTGTTCCGAAGACAGCAGGTACGCGAAAGCGTCTAATGGGTAACCGCCTGCCGAGGAAGAGGCAAAAAAGTTCTGTTTCAAATTGTGACTTTTTGCTCTTCTGCGGTTTTGCGGAAGAGCAAATTTATTATTGCCGGAAAATCCGGCGGCGCCCCTGCCGCAAGGGGTGCGAAAATGTTTTTGTGAGGTGACAGATTTGCCTAGTGCGAAAATCCTGGAGCAAAAACAGCAGTTCGTGAAGGAGCTTTCCGAGAAGATCCGCGGATCCGTGACCGGCGTCCTGGTTGAATACAAGGGACTGACCGTCGCGCAGGACCGCGAACTTCGCACCAAGCTCAGAGAAAGCGGAGCGACCTACGCCGTCATCAAGAATTCGCTTCTGAGCCGCGCTTTCAAAGAAGCCGGCTATGACGGAATGGACGACACCTTCGTCGGCACGACGGCCATCGCGCTGTCCGCCGAGGAAATGGCCGCCCCCGCCAAGGCCCTTTCGGAGTTCGCCAAGAAGAACAAGTTCTTCAAGATCAAGGCGGGCTTCGTGGACGGTAACGCGCTCGACGCCGCAGGCGTTGAGAGACTCGCGTCGCTTCCCTCCAAGGAAGTACTTATCGCCCAGGTCCTCGGCGGCCTGAACGCTCCGATCTCCGGACTCGTTACAGTGCTCAACGGAAACATCCGCGGGCTCGCCGTTGCGTTGAACGCAATAAAGGAGCAGAAGGAAAAACAGTCTGCGTAATCAATTACGCGGCAATCAATTTCAAAATTTATTTGGAGGTAATTTCAAATGGCAACTAAAGTTGAACAGCTTATCGAAGACGTTAAGGCATTGACCGTTATGGAGCTCGCTGAGCTCGTTAAGGCCCTTGAGGAAGAATTCGGCGTTTCCGCCGCGGCTCCCGTCGCGGTTGCGGCCGCCCCCGCTGCCGGCGCTGCGGCTGCTCCGGCTGCCGAAGAGAAGAGCGACTATGACGTCATCCTTGCCGGCATCGGCGAGAGAAAGATGGACGTCATCAAGGCCGTCAAGGATCTGACCGGCCTCGGACTCAAGGAGTCCAAGGAACTCGTTGACAACGCCCCCAAGGCCGTCAAGACCGGTGTCTCCTCCGACGAAGCCAACACCATCAAGGCGAAGCTCGAAGAAGCCGGCGCCACCGTCGAACTGAAGTAATCATTTCTTCACAAAAACAAAGAAAGACGCTTCCGGTAAGGAGGCGTCTTTTGATATGTGAAAGGAATTCACTCGCGTTCGCCCCTCTCTTTGATCCCATTCCTTCATTAGCGAAGCGCCTTCATTCTTCATCAGCCACGAATGGGCGGCTTCATTGCAAAAAGCACGCTTCCGCGTGCTTTTTGCTGGAGCGGGATATGGGAGTCGAACCCACCTCCGAGCCTTGGGAAGGCCCTGTACTACCGATGTACTAATCCCGCAAATATTCGCAAGTATTATTCTACCACAGGTTTACGGGTTTTTCAACCGGAAAATGCAGATTATTTCAGTTTTTCGCGTTTCGCGGAGTAATTCTGTTGACACTTTTACGATTTTTATGTATAATGATGTCAGCGCAAAAACAAATAATAATGAATCGGAGGCAAAATTATGCAAGCGAAAAAGCAAAACGTTCTTCTTGCAGGACTGCATTTTCTTCTCGGCGTGGGATTCCTCGTTCTGACGGTCATCTCGATTATCGAACTTATCGACGTGTTCGACTATATGAGCGAGCTGGGCATCTTCCTCAACATCGCCGCGGTCGTCGGAACCGTATTCGTTTTCTGCATTCCTTCGTTCACGCTCGGAATGTACTTTATGGATATGGATAAGCCGAATCAGATGTACAACACGCTCCGCTGGTCCGTCGCCGGATGGGTTATACTCCTTATCGAAACGCTCGTCGCGTTCATCTACACCCTCGTCGAGTACCAGTTCGTGTTTGAGAACCTCCTCAGCGTTATCCTGACCCTGCTTCCGCTGATCTTCATCGGCGTGGTCTACAAGAAGAAGGAAGCCATGGGCAACGACCTGAACGCCTGCCGCGTCGGCGCCGTACTCTACTTCATGTATCTCGGCCTCTTCAATACCATCTATAAGGCCGCCGTCACCGGCATCGGTTCCGGCGCCGAAAACATCATAACCTTCATACTCAGCGCGGTAATGGGTCTGACCATTTCGCTCTCCATCTGCTACTACTACTTCAAGCTCGGGAACACCGCGCAGCCCCAGCAGTACGGCCCGCAGAACAACTACGGCTACGGTCCGCAGCAGCCCTACGGACAGCAGTACGGCCAGCAGAGCGGCCCTCTGCAGCAGTTCCGGCAGCAGCAGAACGGCTACGCCGCTCCCGCCGCGCCGGTCCCGCCGGTTCAGCAGGCGCCCGCCGCGAAGTTCTGCACCTCCTGCGGCTCGCAGGTCGACCCCAACGCCGCTTTCTGCAACAACTGCGGCAACAAGCTCCAGTAACACAAAATAACCGATGAAATGCAAAACAGGACGCCCTGGGCGTCCTGTTTTTTTGTCAAAGGAAAACCACGCGATAGTCGCGTGGTTCAAAAGAGGTTAACCGATGAAAGAAACCTCCGTTTGTGATAAGATAGAACTGACCTGCCAGTCATGACTAAGAAACAAACGGAGGATTTCGATGTGGGAAAAGGGAATGATGACACAAGTAGTTTAGCACACACCAAGTGGAATTGCAAGTATCATATAGTGTTTGCGCCGAAATACAGGCGTAAAATATTCTACGAAAGCCATCGAAAAGAAATAATGGAAACAATAAAAGAATTATGC
>JAFRVI010000014.1 GCA_017438525.1 Clostridia bacterium | reverse complement strand
GTGATATTATCGCTCCGCGATAGTGATATTGCGGCTTCGCCGCAGTGATATTGACGCTGCGCGTCAGTTAAGGAGCAAATTGCCTGCGGCAATTTGAATTATCATTACGCAGAGCGTTTGTCATCCTGAGCGGAGCGATGCGAAGCATCGCGCCCGTAGGGACGAGCACCGCTCGTCCGCGCAGTCACGCTGAACGCCGTGTAAGAACACAAAACGTTACCCGCGTTTCCGACTGCACACTTTCCCGATAACACGACCGTTACCGACAAGATCCTTCGACTCCGGCTTCGCCTTCGCTCAGGATGACAGCGTTTCCGCGTACGCAAAGCGTAGGGGCGATCTTGATCGCCCGCGCAGTCGGCACTGTTGCGCTCGCTCCGCGAGCGGTGATATTGCTTCGCAGTGATATTGTTCGCCGGCGCTCACAGTGGTATTCGCCCTTCGGGCGAGTGGTATTGCGCCTTCGGCGCAGATTCGCGAATCTGCGCCGGAAAGATCCGCTTTTACGCTTTCCAGAGGCCGTGGAGATTGCAGTACGCGTACGCCGCTTCGATCTCGTCGTCCTCGGCGATATAGAAGACCGCCTTCGGCTCGTCGCCGGGCTTCAGCGCCTTGCGCTGATTGCCGCTCTTGGTTTTGAGGGCGACCCACTCTATGTAGTGCTCCTCGGCCATCGGATGCGCGGCGCTGCCGACGGAAACTGTCACTACGCCGCCTTCGCGGGCGACGACGGGAACGTGCTTCTCGGCGGAGGCGTCGACCGAGCCGGCGACTATCTCCTGCATCGGCTTGCCGCAGCAAACCACGGGCGCGCCGGTCTTCTTGACGATCGCGACTATCTGGCCGCATACTTCGCATCTGTAAAACTTCATTTCCATTTTCGTTTTCTCCCTTTTTATATTATTTTAATGAAGGCAGTTTGGCTGTCATTCCGAGGAGGCGCGAGCGCGCCGACGAGGAATCCCCCGGGCGAACGCGGGGCGTTCGCAGTGATATTGACGCTTCGCGTCAGTGATATTGCGGCTTCGCCGCAGTGATATTGACGCTGCGCGCCCGTAGGGACGAGCACCGCTCGTCCGTGCATTCTCGCACCCGCGCCGCCCTTTGTCATCCTGAGCGGAGCGATGCGAAGCATCGCGCCCGTAGGGACGAGCATCGCTCGTCCGCGTATCAGCGCGCGAGCGCCGCCCTTTGTCATCCTGAGCGGAGCGGCGGAACGCCGCGCAGTCGAAGGATCTCACGTTATCTTCCGAATACCGAGGGCGAAGCCCGAGGTATCTGTGGGATGAGATCCCTCGCTTCGCTCGGGATCCAAAAGGAAAACCGGGATTCTTCGACTCACTGCGCCTTCGGCTTCGTTCGCTCAGAATGACAGACTTACGCGTCGGATTCGTCCGTCGCGGGGGTGTTCTGTCTGCTCTCGAAATATCCGTATATCTTCGGCAGCTTTTCCTTTATCGCGGCGTTGAGCGTCGCGTTGAACTCCTCGCTCCGCAGGTCTTCGCCGGTGTAGGCGCCGGTCGCGTCGATCATTTCGGGCTTCGCGCCCGGATCGCGCCTCATGTCGACGGAGCAGTAGAGCGCAAGGTCGACGTCGCTGCCGACAAGCAGCTTCGGCAGGGAAACGGAAAGCTCGGCGTCGATCCCGATCTCGTCCGAGGTGAAGGCGCGGACGGTCGTGGTCAGCTCGAAGAGCTTGAAGGTCAGGCCGCCGATGCCGACCTTGACGTCCGATTCGGTGACGGCGGCGCCGTCACGCTCGGCGGTCTTTCCGGAGACGGAAACGGCGTAGGGCACGCCGTTTGCGATGACGCGCAGATCGAGCTTCGACTTCTTGCTGCCGACGCTGCTCTCCGCGTCGAAGAGATCCACGCCCTTCTTGTCGTCGGTGACCTTCATGAAGGCGAGAACGCCGCTCTCGCCGCCGTCGACGCCCGCTTCGAGCGTGTATCCGGCTTCGGGGTGGTCGAGCGAAACGCGTTCGCCGATTATCTTTTCGTCTTTGGTGAAGCGCTTCCAGGTCAGCTTGACGTTCTTGTTATAGTCGCGCTGTTCCTTTGAAGTTTCTTCATTCGCGAATTCGCGGAAGTATTCGCGCATATCGTCGGCGTATTCGCCGCCGACCTTGTCGAGCTCGGGATCCTCCGCGATCTGAGCGGCGGTCTTTTTCAGCGCGTCGTAAAGGTCGTTGCCGTCGGCGGAAAGCGTCAGGCAGTCGAGCTCCGCTTCGCCGCCGGCGGTGCGGAACTTCTCCCTGCCGCGAGTGAAGCAGCCGTCCGCGACGTTGTTGAGGAAGGGCTCGGCGTAACGCGCGATGAGCGAAACGTAGGAGAAGTCGGGCGCGAAGGGCGTCGAGCCGAAATCATCGTCGCCGAAATCGTCGAAGTCATAGTCGTAATCGAAGTCGTCGTCAATATCGAAGTCGTCGTCGCCGTCGAGGTCATCGTCGAGGTCGAAGCCGTCGTCAAGGTCGAGGTCGTCGCCGAGGGATTCGTAGAATTCGCGGGTGTTGCGTATCATGGAGTCGACGAAATCCTCGTCGTATTTTCCGGCGTAATAGGCGATATCGAGCTTGCCGTCGCCGTCCGCGTCGACGTAGAGGTCGCCGTTTTCGGCGAAGAACTTGCCGTTTTCGTCGAAGTCGTAATCGGCTTCGTAGGCGTTTTCGTCAAGGGCGATTATCCCGTGCTCCTCCTCGTAGGCGTCGAAGTCGAAATCGTCGCCGAAGCCGGTGCCGCCGAAGTCGCTCTGCGAGAGCTTCACCGGGCGGTCGAGCAGGCCGGGCAGCGAAAGAACGACGTCGCCGCCGTCGGTGGAGAAGAGCGCGCCGAGCGTTTCGCCGAGCATCTCGAGCGAGAAGTCGCCGGATGCGGAAACGCCGTCGGTGACCACGCCTACGGCGAGGCCGAGCGTGTCGCCGATATCGCCGAGCAGCGCGGAGAAGGCGGAGAGGCCGGAGGCGTTGACCCTTATCCTGCCGGACATGCCGGAGGCGGCGCCGTCCGCGAGCGCGTCGCCGTCGATCTTCGCGACGGGCGCGGCGAGGGATTCGACGAGGTCGGAGTAGTACTTCTGAGCGCCGATGAACGCCTGCTTGGTTTCGGCGTTCGATTTGCCGCATCCGCCGAGGGCGGTCATGCACGCGAAGGCGATCAGGCACGCGAGGATGAGAGAGGTAAGTTTTTTCATGGTGATTTCTCCTTTCGAGAGTATCTGCCGCTTGCGGCGATAATATCACCGGCGGCGAAGTCGGCACAGAGACGCTTGCTCCGCAAGCGGTCTTGGCTCCCTCTGAGGAGGGAGCTGGCGAAACTTGCAAAGCAAGTTGAGACTGAGGGAGAGATAACGATGATTTGCGATTTGCAGGAAGCTGTATCCGAAGACGGGGGATCGTCTCGTGCACTTATCCCTCGTCTACGGCACGACGCGCTGCGGAAGGAGAGCTGTCGTTATCTCTCCCTCCGTCTTGCCGTCCGCTTTGCGTCCGGCAATCCACCGTCTCGCCTGCGGGCTCGGTCAGGTCGCGGCTCTGACAGCCACCGGGCTGTCATTCGCTACCGCGCCCTCCGCTTCGCTACCTCCTCAGAGGGAGGCAAGGGCGCAGCTAAAACAGCGGCGTGTAGTCCTTTGTCGCGGAGCCGCGCTCCTGGAACCAGCCGTCGAAGCCGAGCTTTTCGGCTTCCTCCGCCGCTTTATTATATTCATAGGTAGTTATCCGCCGGCACAGCTCGGGGAACTTCTCCGCGTCCGCGAAGTCGGGGACGTACTGCGCCATCAGCGAAAGCAGGACGTTCTTCGCGCCGACGGCGTCCGCGGCGAGCCGCAGGACCTCGACGCTGTCGCGCCACGCGCCGGGCAGCACGAGGTGGCGCATTATTACTCCGCGCCTGAGCATGCCGCCTTCGAACGCGGGCGCGCCGGTCTGCGCGGCCATCGCCTTCAGCGCGGCGAGCGCGGCGGCGGGGTAGTCGGGCGCGGCGGAGTATTTCTCCGCGAGCGCGGGGGAGGCGTATTTGAAGTCGGTCAGGTAGATATCGGCCGTGCCGTCGAGCTTCGCGAGCGTTTCCGCCGTTTCGTAGCCGGAGGTGTTCCACACTACCGGCAGGCGAAGGCCGCCGGACTTCGCGAGGGCGACCGCTTCGATTATCGCGCCGGCGAAGTGCGTCGGCGTGACGAGGTCTATGCAGTCGGCGCCCCTGCGCTGAAGGCCGAGCATCGTCTCCGCGAGCTTTTCGACGGAGTATTCCTCGCCGACGAGCCCGCGCGAGACGGCGCAGTTCTGGCAATAGACGCATTTCAGGGAGCAGCCGCTGAAGAAGATCGCGCCCGCGCCGCCTCCGGCGCAGATGCAGGGCTCCTCCCAGCGGTGAAGCATCACCTTCGCGACGCGCGGGAGCGCGCCTTCGCCGCAGAAGCCGCGTGAAGCGGCGCGGTCAACGCCGCAGCGGCGCGGGCAGAGTGTGCAGGTCATAAGGAAGTACCTCTACGGGATTTTTTAGGATAAATGAAGTCACTCGCTTCGCTCGTTAATGAAGACGTTTCACTAATGAAGACGCCGCTTCGCGGCTGATGAAGCCGTTCGCTGCGCTCGCTGATTAAGGATCAAATTGCCGAAGGCAATTTGAATATATTCAAATCGGCTTCGCCGATTTGCTCCATAATCAGCGCCGAAGGCGCAACTTCATTAGCCGAAGGCGTCTTCATTTTTCATTAGCGGGCATCGCCCGCGTCATCATTGCGAGCTCTCCGAGCTCGCATCCTTCTCTTCCGGGTACCAGTAGCTCATCTTCCAGCCGCTTTCGCCGTAGGGGGAGAGGATGACGCGGAGCTCGTAGAGCTTGCCGTCAAGCGCCGCGTCCACGGTGAACTTTATCTGTTCTTCGGTGTTCTCGACCATGGTGAAGGTGTCGAGGTCGATGCTGAAAAACATCGATTCGTTCGGCTCGTCGGTGCGGACGTAGAGCTTGCCGTCCACGTCGCGGTAGCGCGGGACCACGTCGCTGTCGCCGCTCATTCCCGCGGCGTGTTTCAGATTGTCCAGGAAGCCGCCGGTGAAGAACATTTCAACGTAGCTCGTCATGCTTTCGAGCGTCTGGAAGGTGGAGACCGCCGAGGGCGCCCAGGTGTGGCCGTCGAGCTCGATCGTTTCGCTTTCGACGTAGTCGAGCCCCTTGCCGCCGTAGTATTCCACCGCCCAGCACGCGGGGTAGTAGCAGTTTTCGAAATAGGAATAGACGTCGTATTCGCTCATTCCCTGGCCGGGCTGCTTGACGAAGCGCGGGTCTTCGGTGCTCTGCGAGGAGGTGTTGCGGTTGTTGTCCTTGCCGCGTGGCCCGACGATGCGGTCGCAGGCGGCGAGGGAGAACAGAAGCGCCGCGATGAGCAGCAGGGGAACGAGGCGTTTGAGGATTTTCATAGGTGTTGCTCCTTGTGGGGAAATATCTGCCGCTTGCGGCAATATCACTGCGGCGAAGCCGCAATATCACTATCGCGGAGCGATAATATCACTGTCGCGCAAGCGATAATATCACTGCCGACGAAGTCGGCACGGTTGCGCCCGCTTCGCGAGCGGTGATATTGCTTCGCAGTGGTATTGTTCGCCGGCGCTCACAGTGGTATTCGCCTTCGGGCGAGTGGTATTGCGCCTTCGGCGCAGATAAGCGGCAAATCACTTGCCGCTTATGGTGACTCCGTCGAACGCGGCGTAGGGGAGCACGCTCGCGCCGTCGACGACGCGTTCCTTCGATATGCCGCGCAGGTTCATCAGCAGGTCGGCGAGGTTTCCGTT
Organism: Clostridia bacterium; assembly: GCA_017438525.1. Taxonomy (NCBI): domain Bacteria; kingdom Bacillati; phylum Bacillota; class Clostridia; species Clostridia bacterium. The sequence continues at coordinate 23,023 of JAFRVI010000014.1, read as the reverse complement.
TATCATTATCTCGCTGACGGCGTCGGTGATCTTGCCGTTTTCGATAAGGAAGCTGTTCTTCGCGACGCCGGAGAAGTCGCCGTTCGTGCCGGGCTGTCCGCCGGAGAAGCGGCCGAGCAGCAGGCCCTTTTCGACGCCGGCGATCAGCTCGTCAAGCGGCGTATCGCCCGCGGGGACGACGAGCGCCCAGGAGGAATTCTTCGCGCGGTCGAAGCCGGTCTTGTTCGAGGCGTAGAGCGAGAGCAGGAAGCACTGCAGCACGCCGTCCTTGATGAAGTCGAAGTCCTCGCTGACGAAGAGGTCCTCGGTGACGCGCTCGGCGCCGACGATCGCGGGATCGAGCGGCGCGAAGCGGACGTTCAGCCGCGTGTCCGCGACCTGCGTGCCGAGCTTGTCCTTCCAGGGCGAAGTGCCCTCGATGATGACGCCGCCGGAGGCGAAGTTGCCCGCCGCGAGCCCGATGAACTCGCCGAACATCGCGGGAGTCAGCACGAGCGTGCCGTCGAACTTTCCGTGAAACGCCTTCGGGTCGGTCTGCTTCGATACGGCGTCGAGATCGGCGCGTATCGAGCCCATGTCGATTATCGGCTGCGTCGGGTCGGTGAATACCACGCCGGAGCCGAAAAAGGAGGAGGACTTGTCTCCGTCGTGCGCGGAGAACATAAGATAGACCTCGTAGCGCCCCGATTCGCCGGTGAAGCGGACGCCGTTGGAGTTCAGCTTCACGCTCGCGCCGTAGTGGTAGGAGGCGACGAGCTGCTCGATAAGTATGTTCGGCCAGCCCGCCGCGATGTCGTTTTTCAGCTTTTTGACGGCTTCAAAAAACGCGTCGCGGTCACATTCGAGCGCGCCGGAGGGGAAGTCTTGCGGCTCGCAGGCGGGGGAGATGTCCCATGCGTCGTCGGGAACGGCGCTCTGCGCGGCGGCGACGGCGTCGCGGGCGGCTCCGTCGATGCTTTCGCGGTCGAGCGCGTTGGTGGATGCGCCGCCGTTGCGTCCGCCGACGTAGGCGGTTACGCCGACGCCTTCGTTGAAGATGGTGCGCATCAGCGAGAACTCCCCGCCGTCTATGTTGAATTCGGTCGTGCTGCCGTTGAAGGCGGTGACGACCGCCTTGTCCGCGCCGGCGTTTTTCAGCGCTTCGAGCGCGTATTCGGCGGCGCCCGTCAGTTTCTCATACTTCATATTATCTACCTCCAACCATAATGCGGCAGCGGATGTCCGGGCCGCCCATGCCGACGGGCATCGGCTGTTTCTTTCCGCACATTCCGGAGCAGGTCCAGTCCATGCGGTCGGAGACCATGTCCGCGGTCTTGAGCATCTCGAAGGCGACTCCGGTAATGGTGGTGTCGAAGATCGCGCGGCCTTTCTTGCCGTTCTTTATCTCGTAGCCGAAGGGGATGCCGAACATGAATTCGCCGGTCGTGTCCGCCTGGCCGTTGTTGGTTGTCATAAAGTAGTAGCCGTCGTCGACGGAGGCGATCATGTCCTCGAGCTTGTCCGTTCCGGAAAGGATCGCGGTGTTGCGCATACGGATCAGCGGCTCGTCCATGAAGGAATAGGCGCGCGCGTTGCCGTGCGGCTTCATGCCGAAGTGCTCGGCGGTCTCGCGGCTGTTCATGTAGCCGACGAGGATGCCCTTGTCGATAATCAGCTCGTCCTCGGCGGGAGTGCCTTCGTCGTCGACGTAGATCGGCAGCGGCGCGGCGCCCTGCGGCGTCGTGTGCGCGTAGTCGACGAGGGTGATCTTGTCGGAGGCGACGCGCTTGTTCAGCATCGGGCCCGCGACGGAGCCGCCGAGCACGAGGTCCGCCTCGGTCGTGTGTCCTACGGCCTCGTGCGCGAGTATGCCGGCCACCTCCGCGCCGAGTATGCAGGTGTGGACTCCCGCGTCGGCGTAGACGCCCTCGCGCTTCTCCATCAGGCGCGTATAGAGCCGGTCGACGAAGGGGTAGAGCAGGGCGGGGTCGGTGAAGTTGTCCGCGAAACCGCCGAAACCGCCGGCCACGTCGTAGAGCTCGACGGTGACGCCCGCGTCCGTTTCGGCGGAGAAGTCGAGGTAGATGAAGGCGCGCGGCATCAGCGAGTGGCTGTCATAGCCGTTGTCGACGCGGAGCAGCTTCTCCATCGAGTCGCAGCGGACGGAGATGGTGCGGCCGGTGAGCTTCGGGCAGTTCGCGGCGATATACTCGTCGAGCTGACGGGCGAAGTCGATCATCACCGACTGCGGAACGTCGTCGTACGGCTTGGCGGTGTCGACGCCCGAGCAGGGCAGGAGGGGCAGCGCGCCCTTGCCCTTGCCGGCGTGCGCGTCCATAAAGGCGGCGTTCTCGGTGGCGGCCTTCAGCACGGCGGCGACGCGGTCCTCGCTCGTTTCGCTGTCGGCGGCGAAGCCGTAGACGCCCCCGCGGTAGACGCGGGCGCTGACGCCGGAGTTTTCGGTGCGGCTGTTGGATACGAGGTTGCCGGAGAGAAGCCCGACGGCGCGGCGCGTGTTGCGGTGGAGCCGCAGCTCGGTGTGCGCGTCGGGATCGAAGCCGGAGCGGAACGGGGTTATGATGTCGTTGAGCATAAGGTTGTGTTTTCCTTTCGTTGCAGAGTGAGGATGTATGCCGATGATTTGCAAGCTGCGCTTGCATGATTTGACGTCTTTGACGTCATGATTTGCGCCTGCGGCGCATGATTTGTCGCGCTCCGCGCGACATAATTGTTCAAATTGCCTGCGGCAATTTGTTCCTTAATGCCGCCTGCGGCGGCAAATCATGATTGCGAAGCAATCAAATCACGGCGAAGCCAAATCATGCGAGCCGCAAGGCGAGCAATTCATTTTATTACAGAGTTTCTTCCAGTCCGACAGCGACTCTCAGTATCGCGAGCGCGTCGGCGACCGTTACGCTTCCGTCGCCGTCGACGTCGGCGGCTTCATCGGCTTCGGCGAGCTTCGCCGCCATGCGCAGCGCGCGGAGCGCGTCGGAAACGGTGACTTCTCCGTCGCCGTCAAGGTCGCCCCTGACCGGAGGCACGGAGTGCTCGATCTTGAAGGCGTAGACAAGCGTCGCGCCGTCGCAGGGGAGCATGAATACGTGCCAGCCGTCCGCGGTCACGGGCGTTCCGGCGGCGTAGGGCTGATTGTCGAGCCGCGCCTGAAGTTCGGCGGGCTCCCAGGTGATCGCGGGGGCGTCCTCGTTCGTCAGGTCGTAGACGCGGCCGTCCTCGACGCCGTATATGACGGGCATGACCGCCTTGCCGACGGTGAACTGCACGCCCGCCATACGCCAGCCGTTAAAGGCGATGAGCATATGCTTGCCGTTGCCGATAGGAGTCCCCTCGGCGTAGGGCTCGCCGTCGAGCGTTATCGACTCGGCGTTGGTGAAGGTCGGCTCGGGCGCCTCGCCCGCTTCGTACTGCTTCTGATGCTCAACTCCGTCTATGACGGGCGAGTCGAAGGCGGGGAGGTTCGTGGCGCCGGTGCTGCGGACGTCCTCGTTCAGATCGCGGTAGGCGATCGCGCCGGAGACTATCGCGGGCGTGACGTAGGCGGAATCGGTGATCGCGGTCATTTCCGCCTCGTAGTAGTCGAGGATCTTATTCAGCACGACGTTGCCCGTATTCGCCTGACGGAGCATATCCACACGGTTGAGCTGCTCGAGCGCGGGGAGGAGCACCCGAATGTCGTAGCCGTTCATGAGGTCGTCATTGAACGCCTTGATCGCGTCGGCGTCCAGAGCTTTTGACTCGAGACTCGCGGTGAAGATGACGCCGTCAAGGCGGTTTTCGCCGTCGGGATCGGAGCCGATGCCGAATTTGGCGTTGCGGTTATAGTTGATATTGCCGGTCAGCGCTTCGGACGCGACGGCCTCGCCGTCGAGCCAGAGGGTGAACGCGCTGCCGTTATAGGTGGCCGCCGCGTTGCAGACCGCGCCGAGCGGGACGGCGGTTTCGGAAACGATGTCGAGGTCGGTCTTGTCCGACTTGTTGACGGTGGCGCAGAGCTTGCCGTCCTCGTTCAGCCAGAGCTTGACGCCGCCGTTGTTGTAGCAGGAAATCAGCGTCTGCTCGGCTCCGAAGCGGTTGACGGTGAAGACGGCCTCCAGCGTCAGCTTGTTCCGGACCAGCATATAGTAGGTGTTGCTCATCGTGACGGTGAGCTTCGAGTTTTCGCCGGGGATGAAGGCGAACTTGTCGTTGACCTTCCCGACGCTGCCGCCGGTGCGCTTGACCTCAAGCGCGCTGACGGCGTTGCGCGCCTCGCCGGAGGCGAAGTCGACGGTGAAGAGCTTGCCGCGCGTGAAGGCGGGTATCTGCTTCTGCTTGACGGAGGCGAATTCGTAAACAAGCGGCTCGCCCCGCTTGCCGAAGGATTCGATCGGCGTTATTTCGAGCCGGTAGAGCGCGTATTCCTCCGCGACGTTCTGGAAGGTCCAGCTGACCGTCTTCGACATGTTTTCGAGCCCCTTGTAGAAGTCGGAGAATATCAGTATGTCGCTCACCGGACCGGCGGATTCGTTCTTGTAGAGCTTCAGCCCGTAGGAGTGGACGAAGTCGTCGTGGTGCGCGGCGTCGAAGGTGACGGTGATATTGCTGCCGGACATGCTGGCTTCGACGGCGGCGTTCGGCGCGAAGTAGGGCGCGGTGCGGGAGTCCGCGCGTGCGTCGGTGTATCTGAAGGTGGATTTCTGCAGCGGCAGGTCGAGCACCCACTTATCCTTTATCTGCTTGCCGGTAGCGGCCTTGACGCGGGTTATCTCGATGCGGTCGGAGTATATCTCAAGGTAGAGGTACTGCTTCGCCTGATCCGCTTCGGGAGGCACGGAGCCGTTGGCTTTTCCGTATTCGAGCTCGGTGTAGGCGAGGGAGGAGGTGCCTACCGCCGTGAAGTCGCCCTGCCAGATCGAGCGCTCGTCCTCCAGGACGGCGTGGGAGTGGCCGGAGAAGTGCACGGCGTTCGGGTAGTCCTCGATTATGCCGCAGAGGAAGTCGTTGCACCAGTTGGCGTCGGGGCCGCTGGCGTAGACGGTGTTTTTGACGTGCTGATGCGTGACGACGAATATCGGCTGTCCCTCGGGGGTGTCGGCCTTCGCGGCGTTCAGCTCCGTGCGGGCGAAGGTCTTTTCGCCGATGCCGTAGTTGCCGTTGGTGGCGGTGCCGAGCGCCGGGTTGGCGGAGATGACTATGAAGTGATAGCCGCCGATGACGAGGTGCTTGTTCGGCTCGCCGAAGTACTGACGGTAGACGTTCAGCGTGTTGTCGGACCAGATATCGTGGTTGCCGGGGACCGCGACGAGCGGAACATCCTCGCCTATGATGGAGTTGTATTGCTGCACGAAGTAGGAATAGACGGTCTCGGGGTTGCTGTCCGCGATGTCGCCGACGTCTATGACGGCGTCGACTCCGTGGTCGGCGAAGTAGTGCATCGCGGATATGGTGGCCTCCATATTCGCGCCCGTGGTGCCGGCGAGCTGATGGTCGCCCATTATGCCCATGCGGAAGACGGGCTGTTCCTCGGCGGTCTCGGCTTCCGCCGCGAAGACGGCGGGGACCATGCCCGCGAGCATGCAAAGAGAAAGCAGGAGAGCGAAAAATTTCTTCATAATCATTACGTCCTTTCTGCAATGAAATTTCAACAGATATATTATAACATCGGGAGCGGGCTATGTCAATGGAAATAATAGCGCCGCGGGCGAACGCGGGGCGAGTGTACGGCGCTGTCATTCCGAGGAGGCGAAGCCGACGGGGAATCCCCCGGGCGAACGCAGGGCGTTCGCAGGTAACAGTGAATAGGTAAGGAACAAATCGCGAAGCGATTTGAACGAAAAACGTTCGCCGCAGGCGAACTCATAACTCTAAACCCTAAACTGTAAACTCCTCGCGTCAGCGAGGTTCGATGGATCCCACGCCGAGAGAAGACGCCTTCGGCGTCACAGTTCAGAATTTAGAACCGTGATGCGGCTGCGCCGCAGTTATGAGCCGCCTTCGGCGGCGTTAAGGAGCGAATCGCCGCGCGGTATTCGGTATGAAAACGGCGCGCAATTTTCCTTTATCCGCTACTTGATATTTTCCGAAACGTCTGTTATAATATACTGTGTATAAATGGGAAAGTGTCAGAAAGGGGCGTTGCGCCGTCACGAAAAGGGCGAGTCGCCCCGCCCTTCCCACTTATATCAAAAGCGGAGCGTACGCGTCCGCTTACCATTAGCAGATTACGCGCCGGAGCCGCCTCCGGTTACCGCGTCCGCGCCCGCGGGGATCCCCGCCGCGGACGGAAAACGAAAGGAGCAGCGCAAATGAGAGTCGCACCGTCGCTTATTTCAGCGGATTTCGCCCGCTTGGGCGAGGAGCTGGAAAATATCCGCGCGCTCGGGCTCGACGCCGTACACCTCGACGTTATGGACGGGGCGTTCGTGCCGAATATGACCTTCGGGCAGGTGCTTATAAAGTCGCTTCGCCGCGTGAGTGCGCTCTGCTTCGACACCCACCTTATGATAGAGAAGCCGGGGCGCTACATCGACGACTTCATCGCCGCCGGCAGCGATATCATCACGATACATATTGAGGCGACCGACGACCCCGCCTCCGACCTTCGCCGCATACGCGAAGCGGGCGTGCTCGCGGGCGTTTCGGTCAAGCCGAAGACGCCGGTTTCCGCGCTTGAGCCATACCTCGACGATATCGACCTTATCCTCGTGATGACCGTCGAGCCGGGCTTCGGCGGGCAGGGCGCGATCCCCGAATGCATAAAAAAGATCGCCGAGGCGAAGGCGCTCGTCGGCGGCAGGAATATCATTATCGAAGCGGACGGCGGCGCGACCGTGAAGAACGCCGCCGAGTTCCGCGACGCCGGCTGCGGTATGCTCGTCGCCGGCACCGCCTTCTTCAAGGCGGCGGACAGAGCCGAAGCCGTCTCCGCGCTGAAAGCGGAGCAAGCTTCGCAGTGAATAGTGAAGAGTGAAGAGTGAATAGGTAGGGAGCAAATCGGCAGAGCCGATTTGAATGTATCGTGCCGTCCGCTTCGCGTCCGCAATACGTTCAAACTGCGACCGGAGGGAGCGGTTTGGTCCTTAACGTTCGCGGAGCGAACACATCATTTGCGGCAACGCCGCAAGCATCATTACCCGAAGGGTAACATCATTTGCGCCTGCGGCGCGAACATCATCATTACCTCGCGCGCCACTCCCTCAGAAACGCCGCTCTCGCCTCCGTCGGATAGCTCACCTCGCAGAAGTCCCACGCCCGCGCCGCGAGGCGCTCGGCGTCGGCGCAGGGGAGAAAGAGCAGCAGCGTGACGCTCCCGTCCGGATGCGGCGTGAATACCGGCGAAAGCTCCCTATGTATCCGCTCTATCACCGCGCTCGCCGCGGCGAGATCGCGGAAGCGGAGCGCGATCGCGCATTTTCCCTCCCGCGCCGGACGCAGCAGCAGCGCGGCTCCGCGCCCGAGCGCGAAGGCGTCCACCGCGACCCTTGCGGGCGGCGGCAGGAACGCCGCTTTCACCGCTCTCCTCACCGCGCCGCGAAAGCGCGGGCTTTCCGGCGAAACGCCGTCCGGCAGCTCCGCGCCGCGGAGGAACGCCACGGCGCAGCCGTTTATCCTCGTTATTTCCATATCAAAACCCCGTAAAGCGTTATTCGGGCTTCGCCCGTTTAATACAATGATACTAACGCAACAGCAAGTAATCAAGAGGTGATATTTGCCAATGCTCAACAGATTCAGGGGCGGCGTGCATCCGCCCTATAACAAGTCGCCGCAGAACGAGCGCGCGATAATCCCGCTTGAGCCGGGCGAAACGCTGAAGGTGCCGCTGAGCCAGCACATCGGCGCGCCCTGCGTTCCCGTCGTGAACGTCGGGGACGAGGTGCGTCTCGGCCAGGTCATCGGCGAGGTGCCGGAGGGCAAGCTCGGCGCGAGGGTACACTCTCCCGTTTCCGGCAGGGTGGCGGGCTTCGAGATGATCCCGCACCAGTCCGGCGGCTTCTGCAAGTGCGTCGTCATCGAGAACGACGGCAGAGACCTGCTCGATCAGTCCATCCTGCGCGCGCCGCGCGACGTCGACTCCATGACTGCGGAGGAGATATGCGAAGCGGTGCGCCGCGCCGGCATCGTCGGCATGGGAGGCGCGGGCTTCCCGACCGCCGTCAAGATCTCGTCCTGCCGCGGCAAGACGATCGACTACTGCATCGCCAACGGCGCGGAGTGCGAGCCGTACCTTTCCTGCGACGACCGCGTCATGGTCGAGCGTTCCGAGAAGGTCGTCGGCGGCGTGCTCCTGCTTTCCCGCGCGGTCGGCGCGAAGCACACCGTCATCGCCATTGAGAAGAACAAGCCGAACGCGATAAAGTGCATCGAAGCGGCGGCAGCGGCTTCTCCGGGTAACATAACCGTCGTCCGGCTGCCCGTCAAATACCCGCAGGGCGGCGAAAAACAGCTCATCAAAGCGATAATGAACAAGCGCGTCCCGGGAGGCAAGCTTCCGGCGGACGTCGGCGCGGCGATCTTCAACGTGTCGTCCTGCGCCGCCTCCTACGACGCGTGCAGATACGATATGCCGCTGGTGACCACCACCGTGACGGTCGCGGGCAGTTGCGTCAAGTCGCCCGAGAACTTCGAGGCGCGCGTCGGCACGCCCTTCTCGGTGCTGGCTTCGGCGTGCGGCGGCTTCTGCGAGAATCCGGCGAAGGTGATAAGCGGCGGCCCGATGACCGGCGCCGCGCTCAGCACGCTTGAAACGCCCGTCACGAAGACCACCACCGGTCTGATAACCTTCACCGAGGCGGAGGTCAAAGGCGAATACAACGGCGCCTGCATCCGCTGCGGCAAGTGCGTGACCGTCTGCCCGATGAACTTAAGCCCCTTGCTCTTCGCCGCCTACGGCGAGGTCAACAACGTAGACGCGCTGCGCCGCTATCACGTCAAGGACTGCATCGAATGCGGCTGCTGCGCCTACGTCTGCACCGGCCGCGTGCCGCTGCTCGCGCGCATCCGTGCCGGCAAGGCGCGCGTCGCGATAGCGGAGCAGGAGGAAAAAGAAAAAGCCGCGCAGGCGGCGGCAAAGGAGGCGGCGAAATGATCGATAACGAAAACAAGGTCACCGTTTCCGAAAAAATGCTGACCGTCACCCTCCCGCCGCACATCCGCGAGAACGAAGGCACCGCCCGCGTCATGGGCTGCGTGCTGCTCCCGCTGCTCTGCGTCGTCGCGCTTTCAACGTATTACTACGGGCCGCGCGTGGTGATCATCACCGCGATAAGCGTGCTTTCCTGCGTTATCAGCGAATGGCTGTATCAGCGGCTGACGATGAAAAAATGCACGGTCGGAGACCTCTCCGCCGTCGTCACCGGCACGCTGCTGGCGTGCACTCTGCCGCCGTCCATCCCCGTGTGGATGCCGATAGTCGGCGGCGTATTCGCGATAGTCGCCGTCAAACAGGTCTTCGGCGGCATCGGCAGGAACTTCATGAATCCCGCGCTCGCCGCGAGGGCGTTCATGATGCTCTCCTGGCCGGCGTCCTTCACGACCTGGCCTCCGGTGCATACGCGCCTGTCGCTTTTCAGGTCGATGCCCGACCTGATCACCTCCGCGACTCCGCTCGCCTCGCTGAAGGCGGGCGAACAGCCCGCGGAAGACCTGCTCCAGCTCTTCATCGGCGAACGCGCGGGCAGCATCGGCGAGACCGCCGCGGTGATACTCATCGCCGGCGGACTGCTCCTGCTCGTCACGCGCGTGATAACCTGGCACGTCCCCGCGGCGTACATAGGCACGGTCGCGGCGATCGCGCTGATATTCCCCAGAGTTTCCTATATGCCGCTCGGAACGTACGTTCTGACCGAGATAATGTCCGGCGGCGCGCTGCTCGGCGCGATTTATATGGCGACCGACTATTCCACCTCGCCCGTCCACCCCGTCGGCAAGATAATATTCGGCGTCGGGTGCGGCGCGCTGACGATGTTCATGCGCTACAAGGGCAGCGGCCCCGAATCCGTCTGCTTTGCGATCCTCGTGATGAACTGCTTCACCTGGATGATAGACCGCGCCACCGCGCCGGTCCGTCTGCGCGATAACTGGACGAAAATTAAGGCGAAGTTCGCCCGGAAGGGGGCGGCGCGATGAAGATCTTCAAGAATCAGATCCTCAAGCTCTGCGTGTCCCTCTTCGTGATAACGGCGGTCGTTTCGCTCGCGCTCGCGGGCGTAAACGCGCTGACGAAGGACCGCATCGCCGCGCTCGAGGGCGAGACGGAGCTCAACACGATCCGCCAGTTCTACGACTACGACGCGGTCTTCGAGAAGCTCAAGCTCGACGACGGCACCGAATACTTCGCGGCGTATAAGCCCGCTGCCGCTGAGGACGAAACGCCGGCGCCGCAGGAGACGGAGCCCGCCGGCGCGGAGCAGACCTCGGAGGAAAGCTCCGAAACCCCCGCGTCGTCGGAAGCGTCTTCGGAAGCGTCTTCGGAAGCGTCTTCGGAAGCGTCTTCGGAAGAGTCATCGGCTTCGTCCGAAACGTCGTCCGAGCCCGAAACGCCGTCCGAGCCCGAAGCGCCGGCGCAGGATAACGCCTCCGGCGAAAAGGGCGAGCTGCTCGGCTACGCCGTCACGGTCTCCGAGAACGGCTACGGCGGCGAAATAAAGATGCTCGTCTGCTTCGACAAGTTCGGTCAGGTGACCGGCATGGGCGTCATCTCGATGTCCGAGACGAGCGGCGTCGGCACGCGCATCACGGGCGAGGGCTTCTTCGATCAGTTCACCGGCAAGACTGGCCCCTTCAAATTCGTCAAGGGCGCGCCCTCCGGCAAAAACGACATAGCCGCCATCACCGGAGCGAGCATCTCCTCCAAGGCGGCGGTCGGCGCGGTCAACAAGGCGTTCGTCCTGCTGTCCGACCTGTTCATTGAAGGTTAGGGGGCGGCGTTATGAAGAAGAACAATTACGGCAAGATCCTGAAAGACGGGATCATAACACAGAACCCCGTGCTCGTGCAGGTGCTCGGAATGTGCCCGACGCTCGCGGTCTCCACGCGGCTGATGAACGGCCTCGGCATGGGAGCCGCGGTAACGGCGGTGCTTATCTGCTCCAACCTGTTCATATCCCTGCTGCGCAAGGTCATCGACAAGCGCATCAGGATCGCCTCCTTCATCGTCATAATCGCGGGATTCGTGACGATGGTCGAAATGCTCATGAAGGCCTTTATGCCCTCGCTCTCCGAGAGCTTGGGCGTCTATATCCCGCTGATAGTCGTCAACTGCATAATCCTCGCCCGCGCGGAAGCGTTCGCGAGCCGCAACAGGCCTCTGCCGTCGGTCGTCGACGGCCTCGCCTGCGGACTCGGCTTCACCGGCGCGATATGCATAGTTTCAACGATCCGCGAGGTGCTCGGCACAGGCGCGCTGCTCGGCTACGATTTCAAGCTCATCCCGCCGATAATGATATTCGGCCTCGCGCCCGGCGGACTGCTTGTGCTCGGCTTCGTCATGGCGTTCTGCGCCTGGATAAGCAAGCGCCGCAAGGCGAAGGCGGCTCCCGCCGGAGAAGCGGCGGCCGCGCCCGAAGAAGCAAAGGCGGAAAAACCGGCGGAGCCGGAGATCAGGCCCGCCGCGAAGGAGCCGCAGCTTGAGAAAGCAACGGTCAAGCCGCTTATAACGGTAGTGGAAACGAAGGCCGCGGAAGCGGCTGAGGAGATAGCCCCCGCCGAGGCCTCCCCTGTGCAAGGGGAGGTGTCGCCGCAGGCGACGGAGGGGTTGTTGACTTCCGATAAGCCGCAGCCCGCGGAAGAGGCGGAATCCGCCGATACCGAACTGCTGAAGACCGAAGGGGATTCCTCGTCGGCTTCGCCTCCCCGGAATGACAGCGAACCCGCGGCCGAACCCGCTCCTTCTGTCATCCTGAGCGAGCGAAGCGAGTCGAAGGATCTCACGCCTCCTTCTGTCATCCTGAGCCCGCAGGGCGAAGGATCCCCCGCTGAAAGCAGCCGTGAGGAAGAAACGGACACCTCATCCGTCACGGACGCCGGCGCGTCCGCGACACCTTCCCCTCGAGGGGAAGGCTTACCCGCCTCCGACGAAATAACCTACGCCTCCGAAGAGGAGCGCGAAGCGGCGCTCGCCGAGGCGCTCCGCTACTTCGGCGGAGTCGATACGGAAACGCCCGCCGAGGCCTCCCCTGTGCAAGGGGAGGTGCCGCCGCAGGCGGCGGAGGGGTTGTTGACTTCCGAAACGCCCGCGCCCGCGGAAGCGGCGGACTCTGTCATCCCGGACCCGCAGGGCGAAGGATCCCCCGCCGATACCGGCGCTCCGCAGACCGAAGGGGATTCCTCGTCGGCGCCGGAGACGCCTCCTCGGAATGACAGCGTTTCCAGGCCCGAAGCGAAACCCGCCGCGAACACCCAACTCACCTTCGACACGGAGGAGGACGGCCTCGAGCCGCCGTCCTTCATGACGGAGCCGGTGACGCGTCCGCGCGATAAGAAGGAGGGACGTTAGTTATGGCAAAGCTTATTCCCATAATCCTCGGCGCGATACTGATAGAGAACTACGTTCTCGTGCGTTTTATGGGCATGTGCCCCTTCCTCGGCGTATCCAAAAATACGAAGACCGCGTTCGGCATGGGATGCGCGGTCATATTCACGATAACGATATCCTCGGCGGTGACCTACGCGCTGAACACCTACGTCCTCAAGCCGCTGAATATCGAATACCTGCAGACGATCGCGTTCATCCTCGTCATCGCGTCCATGGTGCAGCTCGTCGAGCTTGCGCTGGCGAAGTTCATTCCCGCGCTCTACGAAGCGCTCGGCATCTACCTGCCGCTGATAACGACGAACTGCGCCGTGCTCGGCTCCGCGCTGCTCGCGGTGCAGAGGGAGTATAACTTCCTCGAGAGCGTCGTCTTCGGATTCTCCGTCGCGCTCGGCTTCATGCTCGTGTTGGTGATATTCTCCACCATCCGCGAGCGCATAGATATGAGCAACGTGCCGGAGTCCTTCAAGGGCCTGCCCTCCACCCTGATCGCCGCGGCGCTCGTGTCGCTGGCGTTCATGGGCTTCAGCGGCCTGGCGCTGTAAGGGGGTAGTAATATGAAAGAACTGCTCATACCCTTCGCCGTCATCGGCGCGATCGGCGCCTTCTTCGGCCTGATGCTCGGCGTCGCCGCTAAGTTCTGGAAGGTCGAGAAGGACGAGCGCATCGACCGCATCCTCGGCCACCTTCCCGGCGCGAACTGCGGCGGCTGCGGCTTCTCCGGCTGCGGCGCCTTCGCGGAAGCGGTCGTCAAGGGCGACGCGTCCTGCGACGGCTGCAAGGTCTGCGACGAGGACGCGCATAACAATATCCACGAAATAATGGGCGTCAGCGGCGGCGAATACAAGCCGCACGCCTCCTGCGTCGCCTGCCACGGCACCTCCGCGAAGCAGCGCCAGGAGTTCAAGGGCGCGCTCGACTGCCTCTCCGTCGCGAAGATCGGCGGCGACAAGCTCTGCCCCTACGCCTGCATCGGCCTCGGCAGCTGCGTGCAGTCCTGCAAGTTCGACGCCATACACGTCGTCAACGGCGTCGCCGTCGTGGACGACGAAAAATGCACCGCCTGCGGCGCCTGCGTCCGCGCCTGCCCGAAGCGCCTGATAAAGATCCAGCCGAAGGACAGCGTCTTCGTCGGCTGCTCCTCCCGCGACGCCGGCAAGCGCGTCCGCGAGCTCTGCGACCGCGGCTGCATCGGCTGCCGCATCTGCGAAAAGACCTGCGAGCACGACGCGATCCACGTTGTCGACAACCTCGCGGTCATAGATCAGTCCAAGTGCACCGCCTGCGGCAAGTGTATAGAGAAGTGCCCCAAGAAAGTCCTCATGCGGGCTTAAAGCGGTGATTTTCGGCGCTTTAACGCGGTGCCTTCCGGCAGAGCGAACCGTAGGGACGAGCATTGCTCGTCCGCGCGTTCACGCCGCGCGTCGTGTTCGTCAACCGCAGGGGACGCTCTTGATTGCCTGCGTATTCACGCACTCACGCCTGTCATCCCGAGCGAAGCGAGGGACCCCACACCGTAAGCAGACGCCTGCGGCGTCAGTTTAGAGTTTAGAACTATGATGCGGCTGCGCCGCAGTTATGAGCTGCCTTCGGCAGCGTTTAAGGAACAAATCGCTACGCGATTTGAACGATAAGCGTTCGCCTCCGGCGAACTCATAACTGTAAACTCTAAACTGTAAACTCCTCGCGTCAGCGAGATTCGGGGGATTCCTCGTCGGCGGCTTCGCCGGCTCCTCGGAATGACAGAGCGGTGCCTTCCGGCAGAGCAAACCGTAGGGACGAGCATTGCTCGTCCGCGCGTTCACGCCGCGCGTCGTGTTCGTCAACCGCAGGGGCGATTATCAATCGCCCGCAAACGCTTCCGTCAGTACCCGTGCGGCAACATAAAAGCGGGCTTCGCCCGCTGCCCGCGCATTAACGTTCGGCGTATCAAAAGGAGAAACCATTGGCATACCGTAACAGCTACAACTACAAAGGCGGATCGAAGAAGGTCAGAGACTCCCGCCGCGTCAAGCGCGGACTGCGCATCGCGGGGTGGACGGTGCTTTGGCTCTTCGTCGGCATGCTCGTGACGCACCTTATATTCTCCGTCGCGTCAAAGACGAAAAAGACGGTCGGCGAGCTCGCCAGCGAGGGCATCGCGCCGATAACGACCCGCATGGACGAAGTCAATTCGCAGCTCGTTCCGGCCTGCTGGCTGGGCGGCGACTTCACCGATTCCTATAAAACCGACGAGCTTATCGCCCTGCTCAAACGCAAGGGAATTACCGAGGCGGTGCTGGATATCAAGCCGGAGAGCGGTATGCTCGCCTATGCCAGCGATCTGCAGACCGCAAGGCGCCTCGACGCCGTTCCGGAGGGCGCTCCGGAGCTCGGCCGCATAATAGTGAAATTCAAGAACGCGGGCATAAAGACCATCGCGCGCCTTTCGCTCTACGTCGACGACGTCGCGGCGACCGATCTGAAGCATTGCGCCGTGGAATCCCGCGAGGTGACCGAGACCGAGACCGACGAGGAGGGCAACGAGACCACCGTCGTCCGCAACGAGAAGGTCGACGCGCTCTGGCATGACAGAAGCGGTCACGCATGGCGCAGCCCGTTCGACCCCGACGCCGTCGAATACTGCGGCGAACTGATCGCCGAGCTCGCGCAGGGCGGAGTCGACGCGGTGCTGATCGACAACGTCCGCTTCCCGAACGCCGGCGACGGCGACGACGGCTCCGTCGTCTTCCCCGAGGAAGAATCCGCCGAATTGCCGCGCGCGGGTGCGCTGCGTCAGAATATTTCAACACTCCGCTCCGCCGCGCAGTCTGCGGGCGTGAGGTTCTGCGTCGCGCTCGACGCGCAGTACTGCTGCGGCGAGCAGGACGCCCGCGCGGGCATAAGCTTCAACGTCTTCGATCTGAAGGCGGACGTCGTCTGCCCGAAGGTCGTCGTCAGCCGCCTCGAAGCGGACGGCGTCACGTCCGTCGGCACATACACCTTCGACAGCACCGCCGGCGCGGACGTTGCGCAGCTGATGGAGGCGTTCTGCGCCGGTTTGCGCATGGTGCAGGGCGCGGTCGACGAACCGCCCGCGGCGATGCCCGTCATCCAGGCGTACGCCGACTCCCTGCGCCCCGCCTTCGTGCCGGAGGATATGAAGACGCAGTTCGGCGTGCTGAACAAAAACCTCATAAACGGCAGAATAATCTACGGGCCGTCCGAGGAGCTTGACCGGCTCCTCCCCGACGCCTGATAAACAGTTGATATCCACCGCAGGAAAACAAGGAGGAAAACGATATGAAAAAACTGATTTCCGTACTGCTTGCGCTGACGATGTGCACGGCGGTCTTCGCCGGCGCGGCGCTGACCGTCTCCGCCGACGCGGAGTTCGACCGCCTGATAAACTCCATAGGCGGCGATCTCACGTTCGTCAACGACGTGGAGCACCCGTGGGTACAGGATACGATCTCGATCGGCAAATACGGCGTTTCGTCGGGAAACACCGGCGTCGATTCGTCGTCCTCGACAGTGAGCACGACGGCGACCTTTGAGGAGGCGCAGGGGATATACTTCACATGGCGCGTTTCGTCGCAGCAGAAGTGGGATTACCTCGCCTTCAGCGTGGACGGAGTCGAAAAAGCGCGCATCAGCGGCGATTTCGGGCCGGAAAGCCGCGCCTTCGCGGTCGAGCCGGGTGAGCACGTCCTCGCCTGGACCTACGTCAAGGACGAGGCGTATTCCCTCTATGAAGACAAAGGGTATCTCGACGACGTTTACGTCGATAACTACTCCGCCTCCGCGGGGAACATAGACTCGCTGCTTGCACCCGACGGATCGCTCGCGTTCGTCAACGACGCCGCTGAACCGTGGGTCGCGGACGGTGCGTCTTCGGCCAGAAGCGGCAACGCCGGAAAGAGCGCGTCCGAATCCGCGGTCGAGCTCGCCGCGGAGCTTGAAGCGGGCAAGGTGCTCTCGTTCAATTGGGGAGTCAGCAGCGAAAAGAGCCACGATTTCCTCGCTTTCGAGGTCAACGGTGAAGAGATCGCCGCGATCTCCGGCGAAGTCGCCTACCCGACGGCGTATACATACGTCGCGCCCGAGGCGGGCGAATACGTCTTCCGCTGGGTATACCGCAAGGATACGCTTAACGACTTCGGCTCCGACTGCGGAAAGCTCGGCGGCGTGAGGGTCAGCGATCCCGTCGCCGCCACCGGAATCATGACGGTGAAAAACACCGGTCTTGCCGCAGGCAAGACGCTGAAGCTTTCATACGCGATGCGCCCGACGACCGCGACGAACCGCACCGTAACGTGGTCGAGCGATAACGAATCCGTCGCCACGGTAGGCGCCGACGGCGTCGTCACCGGCGTTTCCGCCGGAACGGCGAACGTCACCGTGACCACCGCGGACGGCGGCTTCACCGCGACCTGCGCGCTCACCGTTACCCCCTTCGCGGGCGACTACGAATACTACGTCGACGCCGACGCGGGCAACGACCGCAACAACGGCAAGACCGCGGCCTCGGCGTTCCGCACGTTGAGCAAGGCGTATTCCGTCATTATCGCCAACGCCGGCCCCGGCGCGGCCGTCAAGCTCATTCTCACCGGCGCCTTCGAGGTCCGCGAGGAATTGAGGATATTCGATAAAGAAGTCAATATCGTTTCCGCCGTCGGCACCGCGTCGATCAAGCGCGCCCCCGGCTATAAAGGGCCGCTCTTCCGCGTCAACGCGGGCGGCCGCCTCCGCTTCGGCGGCACCGAGGAAGGCGCGAACCGCCTCGTCGCAGGCAATTCCTCCGCCGACGCGCCCTGCGTGCTCGTCGACGGCGGCGAGCTGATAATCAACCGCAACGCGGAGATAAGCGGCAACAGCAGTTCCGTTTCCGGCGCCGGCGTCTACGTCAAGACCGGCTCCTTCACGCTGAACGGCGGCAGTATCGCGAACAACACGACCGCGCGCTACGGCGGCGGCGTCTACGCCGAAGCCGGCTCCGTCACCGTGCTCGACGGCTCCGTCAGCGGCAACACCGCTTCGATCTACGGCGGCGGCGCGTATATCGCGACCGCGGTCGAGCACTCGATAGACGAAGCGCTCGTCAGCGGCAACACCGCCGATAACTTCAACGAGATATGCTACGGCGAAGCGCCCGCGGCGCCCGTCGTTTCCGGCGTCGAGGACGGCGCGGAGTATTCGCTCGACGAATACCCCTCCGGCGTCAGCGCGTCCTGGACTTCGCAGGAGCCCGCGACGGCGACGCTGAACGGCGAGCCCTACGAGCAGGGAACTCCGATAACGGAAGAGGGCGACTACGTGCTGACCGTCACCGACGGCTTCAGCGTAGTCACGGTCGCGTTCACGCTTTATACTCCGGTTCAGGATCCCGTCCGCGCTTACGCCTATATCTCCGACAGCGCGAGCGGCGGGACCGGCTTCGTCGGATTCGATATCTTCGGCGGCTCGGAGCCCCTGGATTTCGGCGACGTTCAGCATCCGGTCGCGGCGGCGGAATTCGTCGCCGATACGTTCTACGGATATTCCGAGGACGGATATTTCTTCACTCTGCCGCCGGATTACCCCGACGAGGGATCGCCTTTCCGGTACGTTTCCTGGAGCGACGAGCCCGTCATTACGGACTACACCGTGCTCGATATGACATACAGCTACGTCCACCGCACGTTTATCGTGCTTCTTGCGGACGATGATAACGCCCGCTTCGTCGCGCCCGTCGATCCGGAAACCGGCGAACCCTACGGCATAGTCCCGATCCTCGTCGAGGAGGGCGACGCGCCCATGCTCATGACTGTCGCCGCCGATATGAACGGCGCGTTCTACGCTATCGGCGCGGGCGACGAAGCCGCGCTCTGGACGGTCACCGGCGAGAGCGAAGACGGAGCGGTCGTCGGCAAGCTCTTCGACCTCGGCGTCGAGGCGTACTACCTGCAGTCGATGACCTTCGACAGAAGCACCGGCCGTCTCTTCTGGGCGCAGTGCGGCAGAGAGTCCGGCGGCATTTATGAGATAGACGTTGAGAACGAGACCTGCGCGCTCATCGGCGCGCCCGTCGGCGCCGACGCCGAGCTGACCGCATTCGTCATCCCCTACAGCGTCGACGTCACTACGGAGCACGTCACCGAGGACGGCCGCTTCATCTACACGCTGCTGCCCGCGGGCGGCGCGGAGATCGTCGGCTACGTCTTCAAAAACGACGCCGGCGAGCCGAACTTTGAGAAGTTCGACGACGACACCTTCCTCGTGGAAGTTCCCGGCGAGGTCGACGGCTATACCGTGCTTTCGATAGGCAAATACGCCTTCCGCGACCGCTCGGTCGGAGAGGATCCCGCCGCGTATATGCAGATAGGCAGGGCAGTTCTGCCGGAGAGCGTTGAAACCGTCGGCTACGGCGCCTTCCGCGGCTGCGTGTCGCTCAAGGAGATCGAGTTCGGCGGGCAGGAGCACGAGATCGGCGACTACGCCTTCTACCAGTGCCGCTCGCTGACGGACGTCAACATCCCGTGGCCGACCGAGACGATCGGCTACGGAGCGTTCTCGGAATGCGCCGGACTTGAGAAGGTCACCGTCAGCGGCCCGACCGAAAACTTCGGCGATTACGTCTTCTATAACGTTCCCGAGAACTTCGAGCTGTGGGGACACTGGCCGTCCGCGGCCTACGATTACGCGCTGGCGAACAACCTGACCTTCCGCGACCTCGATCCTTATGAAGCGCCCGTCGTTTCCGGCGTCGAGGAGGGCGGCAGATACGCGCTTTCCGAGCTGCCCGACGGCGTCGCGATCACCTGGACAGCGATGCGCGTCGAGTCCGCCGCGCTGGACGGCGAGGCGTACGAGGAGGGAACTCCGATAACCGCGCTCGGCGACCACGTCTTCACGATAACCGACGGCAGAACGGAAGTCTCCGTCAGCTTCACCATCGTCGAGACGGCGTATATGAAGGGCGACTTCAACGGCAACGGCAAGATCGAGGTAGACGACGCGCTCGCCGCGCTCCGCATAGCCGCGAAGCTGGCTGCGGAAACGCCCGAAGCGATCGCGATAGGCGACATCGACGGCAACGGCAAGGTCGAGGTCGACGACGCGCTGGCTATACTCCGCGTCGCCGCGAAGCTGGCCGACCAGAGCAGTCTGGGATAACGTAAAAGCGGGTCTTTTCGGCCCTTTTCGGCTTGTCGTCCTCGGCAGGCATCGCCGACCAGAGCAGTCTGGGATAACGCGGCAACAAGTTCAGATCGCTCCGCGATCGGCTCCTCAATTATCCGTTACGCACCGCGCGTCTGCGCGGTGCGTATATCGGGGTGTGGCGCAGTTGGTAGCGCACTTGCTTTGGGAGCAAGATGCCGCGAGTTCGAGTCTCGCCACTCCGACCATGCAAAAGAGCGATGCGAATGCATCGCTCTTTTGCAATGCTCCCGGATCCGCGATCCCGGGCGATGATCACAAAAACCTCTTTCGTCACGCGCGAAAGAGGTTTTATTATATTGCAACTTATATTGCAAACAGCCGGGATATATGTTATAATAATTTTATTACCGAAAAAGAGCGCGAAGCTGTGAAACGGATCGTGAAGAGACCGAAGCGCCGCGCTGAAAGGCGGAAAAATGGATAATCAAAACGACGTCGCCGTGCTCGCGGCGAACAGAGAAAAAACGATAGTCAGAACGAGCGTTGTCGGCATTGCCGCCAACGTGCTTCTCGTCGCGTTCAAGGCGTTTGTCGGGATCGTTTCCAACTCGATCGCCGTGATACTCGACGCGGTCAACAACCTTTCCGACGCGCTTTCGTCCGTCGTTACGATCATCGGCGCGAAGCTCGGCGCGAAGCAGCCGGACAAAAAGCACCCGCTCGGCTACGGCAGGATCGAATACCTCAGCTCGATGATAGTCGCCGCGCTCGTGCTCTACGCGGGTATAACCGCGCTCGTGGAGTCGGTGAAAAAGATAATAACGCCGGAAGCGGCTGAATACAGCACGGTTTCGCTCATAATCATCTCGGTCGCGATCGTCGTCAAGCTGCTGCTCGGGATGTACGTGAAACGGCAGGGGAAGAAGGTCAACTCCGGCGCGCTCGTCGCCTCCGGTTCGGACGCGCTCTTCGACGCGGTGCTTTCCGCGTCGGTGCTCGCCTCGGCGGCGGTATTTCTCATCTGGGGCGTGTCGCTTGAAGCGTACGTCGGCGTCGTGATAGCGCTCTTCATCATCAAGGCCGGCGTCGAAATGATGATCGAGACCGTCAACGACGTCATCGGCAAGCGCGAGGACGCGGAAACGAGCCGCGAGCTGAAGCGCATCATCTGCGAGGAGGAAGCGGTGCTCGGCGCCTACGACGTGACGCTTTTCAACTACGGACCGAACAAAAACTACGGCTCGGTCCATATCGAGCTGCCGGATACCATGAAAGTTGACGAGGTCGACAGGATAACGCGCAAGATACAGATAGACGTTTATCAGAAGACCGGCATCATCCTTACCGGCATCGGCGTCTATTCCTTCAACACCTCCGATGACGAGGCGGCGCGGATGCGCAACGCCGTGCAGAAGATCGTTATGTCGCACGAATGGGCGCTGCAGCTTCACGGGTTCTACGCCGATACGGAGAAGAAGACCATCCGCTTCGACGTCGTCGTCAGCTTTGACGTCGACCGCAGGGGAGCTATGGAGACGCTGTATAAAGAGATCTGCGAGCTGTATCCGGATCACGAGATAACGATAGTGCCGGACGTTGACGTCGCGGATTAGCGGCGGGCGCGGCATTTTCACGTCACGAGGTCCATCCCCTCCATACGCTTCGCGTGCTCGGCGCCGGTGGATATGATATATATCCGCGTGGTGTTCACGCTTGAATGGCCGAGGATATCCGCGAGGGTGGAGATGTCGTGCTCCTTTTCGTAAAACGCGCGCGCGAAAAGGTGGCGCAGGTTGTGGGGGAACACTTTCTGCGGAGGTATCTGCGCCTCGGCGCAGAGCTTTTTCATCCTGCGCCAGATGTTGCTGCGGTCGAGCGGCTTGCCGGTGCGCGTGCGGAAGACGGGGCCGCGGTTCACGCCGTTTTCCTCCGCGTAGCGCAGCAGCTTTTCGCGCAGCGCGGAGACGATGAAGATTTTGCGCGTCTTGCCCTTGCAGTTGACCTGTGCCTCGCCGCTTCTGACGGCCTCTACGGTGACGTATTCCAGCTCGCTGATGCGGATGCCGGTGCAGCAGACGGTCTGGAGCAGCAGCGCGGAGCGTCCGTCGGAATCGCGCTCCGCGGCGGCGACGAGCCGCAGGTACTCATCCCGCGTCAGCTCGGCGCTTTCGGAGCGGTAGATCTCCTTCTGCACGCGAAACTGCCTCACACACAGGTCGCCGCGGCCGGCGAAGCGGAGCAGCGCGTTGACCGCCGCAAGCATCGAGTTCGCGCTCGCCGGCGGATATCTGCGGATGAGCTCCCCCTTGTAGGCGAGCACGAGTTCGCGGTCGGGCGTGCGCTCGCCGGCGAAGCGCAGGAAGCGTCCTGCGTCGTGCAGGTATTTCTCCCGCGTGCGCTCGCTTTTCTCCTCCCTGCGCATATTCTCCGCGAAGCGCCGGAGCAGATCCTCGCTTATTATCGTTTTTTTCATTTTTCCGAAACCTCCCGTAATGTATTTCCCGACAGGGTGACTATATTCTACGCTTTACCGCAAATAATGTAAAATTCGGTTGCAATTACCATGCTGATGTGGTATTATACCGGTATGAATTCACGCGAATTTCTGAAAACGGAAGTGAGAAGATGAGCTTATCCGACAGCGCCCTCGGCCGCGTCGAATCAGCGCGCAGATCGGTTCTTGTCGTTGACGACGAACTTATCAACAGAATCATGCTCGGCGCTATTCTCGAAAAGGATTACGACGTCGTTTTGGCCGAAAACGGCGCGCAGGCGCGCGATGTGCTTGAGGAACGCGGCGAAACGATCTCCATAGTGCTGCTCGATCTGATGATGCCCGTTATGGACGGCTACGAGCTGCTCGAGATCATGAGGGCGGATCCGAAGATGCGCCACATCCCCGTCATCGTCGCGACCTCGGAGCGCGAAGCCGAGGTCCGCAGTCTCGAAATGGGCGCCGCGGACTTCATCGAGAAGCCGTACAACGCGCCGGAGGTCATCCTCGCGCGCGTCCGCCGCTCGATCGAGCTCGCCGAGGACGCCAGCATAATCAGCGCGACCGAGACGGACCCCCTCACGGGACTTTATATCAAACAGTTCTTCCTCGAATACTGCGGCAGGGCGGATCTCTACGCGCAGGATAAGCTTATGGACGCCGCCGTGCTGAATATAAACCGCTTTCACCTGATCAACGAGCTGTGCGGCCAGGAGGCAGGAGACAAAGCGCTCGTCGCTCTCGCCCGGCATCTCCGCTCGATCGCCGTTGAAGTCGGCGGCTTCGCCGGCAGGGGAGACGCGGATACCTTCTACCTCTATCTGCCGCACCGCGACGACTACGTCGATATCCTCAACGGCGCGGGCGCGGTTCTGACGGAGGCGCTTCCGGATACGCAT